>USPH01000254.1 GCA_900556515.1 uncultured Collinsella sp. | reverse complement strand
GACGTCACCCTTGCTCACCCCGAGGGCTACGACCTCATGCCCGAGGTCGTCGAGCGCGCCAAGGGCTATGCCGCCGAGTCCGGCACCACCTTTAAGCAGGTCAACACCATGGCCGAGGCCTTCGAGGGCGCCGACATCGTGATCCCCAAGAGCTGGGCTCCGTTTGCCGCCATGGAGAAGCGTACCAACCTGTACGCCGAGGGCGACGACGCCGGCATCGCAGCGCTCGAGAAGGAGCTGCTCGCCCAGAACGCCACCCATCAGGACTGGTGCTCCACGACCGAGCTCATGGAGAAGACTGCCAACGGCCAGGACACTATCTTTATGCACCCGCTGCCCGCCGACATCTCCGGTGTCTCCTGCGAGCACGGCGAGGTTAACGCCGACGTCTTCGACATGCACCGCGTGGGCATGTACAAGGAGGCCAGCTACAAGCCGTACGCCATCGCTGCCATGATGTTCCTGCAGAAGGTTGCCGATCCCGCCGCTACCCTCAAGGCCCTCGACGAGCGCAACACCGCTCGTTGGCTCCAGGCCTAAAGCCGGGTTGAGGTAAGCCATGTAAAGGGGGCGCTCTGCCAACCGGCGGGGTGCCCCTTTTTTGCATCGCGGGCGTGCGGGATAAGCGCTTTCGATGTGGATGCCCGCGGCGCGAGTTATGGGTACGATGGTTTCAGGGGAGGTATCACCATGAAACTTGGATGCGTCATTATGGCCTCGGGCGAGGGCAAGCGGTTTGGCTCTAACAAGATGCTTGCCGATATCTATGGCGAGCCGCTGATTGCCCGGACCATCGATTCGGTTCCCCGGGGCTTTGACGTTGTGGTCTCGACGCGTTGGCCCGAGGTCGCCCAGATTTGCGAGGACAAGCATTGCCCGTGCGTGCTGCACGATGGCGAGCTGCGCAGCAAAAGCGTCCGTGCGGGCCTTTCGTGGGGAGTCGAACGCAACTGGAAAGGTTGCCTCTTTTTGCCGGGCGACCAGCCGCTCGTGAGTTCGGATTCTTTTGAGGCTATGGTTCGTACATTTGACGAGCGTGGCCGCAAACATCCGGTGCGTCTTGCGTGCAACGGTGAGCCTTCGAGCCCGGTGCTCTTTCCGGCGGAACTGTTCGATGCACTTATGTGTCTTGAGGGCAAGGACGGCGGCGGTTCGATCCTCAAGGACCGTACCGACGTGGTGCTGATCGAGGCGCGTGCCTACGAGCTGTGGGACGTCGATACCGCCAAGGGACAGCGACGCATAACGGAGCATATCGCCGCCTGCTCGTATTTTGATCGCGTGGCCAACTGCATCAATCAATAAGGAGCAATTATGATCATCATCAAAAGCGGCGCGCTCGTGACGCCCCGGGGGCTTCGCCGCGCCGATCTTGCCATGGATGGCGATAAGATCGTGCGGATCGCCGCGGCGATTGAGCCGGGCGCCGACGATACCGTCGAGGACGCCGCGGGCTGCTGGGTGTTCCCGGGCTTTATCGATGGGCACACGCACATGCAGTGCTGGACCGGCATGGACTGGACGGCCGATAGCTTTGAGACCGGCACACGTGCGGCTGCCTGCGGCGGTACCACGACCATCGTCGACTACGCGACGGCCGATCGCGGCGTGACCATGCCCGATGCCTTAGTCGAGTGGCATCATCGCGCCGACGGCACCTGCACCGCCAACTACGCCTTTCATATGGCACTCGCCGAGTGGAATGAGCGCAACCGCGCCGATCTTTCGGCCATGCGCGAGGCGGGCGTGTCGTCGTTTAAGACCTACTTTGCCTACGACCATCTGCGCTTGAACGATGCCGAGACGCTCGAGGTGTTGGAGGAGCTCAAGCGCCTGGGCGGTATCCTGTGCGTGCATTGCGAGAACGGCACGTTGGTCAACGCGCTGCAGAAGCGCGTGTTTGAGCAGGGTATCCACGGGCCCGAGGGCCATGCGCTCAGCCGTCCGGACGTGTGTGAGGCCGAGGCCGTGAGCCGCCTGCTGTATCTGGCTCACTTGGCCGGGGACGCTCCGGTCAACGTGGTGCACCTTTCGACCAAGCTGGGGCTCGAGGCCATCCGTGCTGCCAAAGCGCGCGGGCAGAAGAATATCTATGTCGAGACCTGCCCTCAGTATCTGATGCTCGACGACACCTGCTATCTGGAGCAGGGCGAGGACGGCTTTGCGGGTGCCAAGTATGTGATGAGCCCGCCGCTGCGACATGCCGGTGACCGTGCCGCGCTGCGCGAGGCGCTTGTGGCCGGAGAGATCGATACGATTGCGACCGACCACTGCAGCTTTAACCTGCACGGGCAAAAGGACCGCGGGCGCGACGACTTCCGCGCGATTCCCAACGGCGGGCCCGGTGTGGAGCATCGTCCCGTCGCGATTGCCACGAGCTTTGAAGGGCAACTGGGCCCCGAGGATCTGTGCCGCTTGATGAGCGAGAACCCGGCGCGCGTCTTCGGCATGTATCCGCGCAAGGGCTGTCTTGCCGAGGGCTCCGACGCCGACGTGTGCGTGTGGGATCCCAAGGCACGCTGGACCATTCGCGCGGCGACACAGCATCAGGCCGTGGACTACACACCGCTCGAGGGCTTTGAGGCGCATGGTCGCGCCAAGGCCGTGTTTGTGAACGGTGTGCTGGCGGCGCGCGATGGCGAGCCCACCGGAGCCCAACCCGGCCGCTACGTGCCCCGCTAGCAGCAAAGATGCCGTGTCCCCTCCTCAGTTGCGGTGAAATACGGACTGTTTGCGGCCGTCGGGCGGCCAAACAGTCCGTATTTCACCGCAACTGAGGAGATGGGGCCGGCTACTTGAGGCTGCTGGCGACGACGGG
>USPH01000253.1 GCA_900556515.1 uncultured Collinsella sp. | reverse complement strand
ATGTGTATAAGAGACAGGCTCAAGCGTATCAAGCATAAACACGATGTTCGTCTCGGTGGGGTGCTTGCTCGTCGCGGAGATGCGCCCGGCACTCACAAGCGTTGCCGCATCGGGACACACTGAGCGCGCCGCATCCATGCAGGCTGCAGGATCGGTTCCCGGCGGCGTTGCCAGAACGGCCCATGCAATGGACTCGTGACGCGGGTCAACCCACTCGATGGAGCAGATGCGGTCGGCATACGTGCGGAACAGGTCGGGGTAGCTCGTGAGCATCGTCAACAGCTCGCGCTCCCCTGCCAAGGACTTGCGTTCAAGATCGGTAAGAACCATCGGCGCCGCCGCAGCCGGTGCGCCCGAACCGTCAGCCACAGGCACAGCGCCCATACCATCAGGCACATCGATCGGCGGCAGGTCGTCGACGACCTCCACGGGCGCGGCGCCGTAGGCATCGAGCGGGACGTAGTCGTACGGCTCTTCTTCGACCGGCGCGGACACCGGCGGCGTCGCGCCCGATGCCCAAGCACCGCGACCGGCATCGCGAGAACCCGACGCCCGACCGCCCGCGCTACCGGACCGCTCAGTCTGTGCCCGCTGGCGCTCATAGTTCTGCTCACGACGTCGTTCCGCATCCTCGCGCTTGGCGACATCGCGAAACACACGACCCGAGCTCGCGCGCACCGTCTCCAGATCCAAACCCAGCAGATCGGCAATCTGGATAAAGTACGTGTCGATCATATAACTGTTGCGCAACGGATAGATAAGCGTCAGCGCATCTTCCAGCGCCTTAGCGCGACCGCCCGGCGTGGTGATGTCACTCGACTCCTGCAGCGAACGGTAGACAAAGTCCATAAGCGGCTCGGCAGCGTCGATGCGCGCCTGCAGTGCCTCGCCACCATGCGCCGTGATGAACTCCATGGGATCGTTGCCGTCGGGCAGCACCACGCAGCGCAGGTCCATGGAATCCTGCTCGATAAACTGAATCGCGCGACGGGCGGCCTTCTGGCCCGCTGCATCGCCGTCGAACATATACACGATGCGCTTGGCAAAGCGAGTGAGCGTCTTGACGTGATGCTCCGTGAGGGCGGTGCCCAGCGTGGCGACAACGTTTTTAATCCCCGCCTCCCAGCAGGCGATGCAATCGGTATAGCCCTCTACCACGATGGCGGTATCCTGCGCGACGATAAACTCCTTGGCCCAATTAAAACCGTAGAGGTTTCGCTTTTTATGAAACACGCTCGTCTCGGCGGTGTTGAGATACTTAGGCTGGCCGTCGCCCATAATGCGACCGCCAAAGGCAATGTTGTGACCCTGCTCGTCAAAGATGGGGAACATCACGCGGTCGTAAAAGCGGTCGGCAAGCTGCCCGCGCCCGCGACTCACGGCCACGTTGGCGTCGATCATCTCCTGCGGGGTAAAACCCGCCTGGGACAGGTGCGACACCAGCGCGTTACGGCCCGGTGCAAAGCCCAGGCAGTAGCGGCGGCAGACGTCGCCGCCCATGCCGCGGCTGGCAAAGTACTCGCGCGGACGGCCGTCCTTACCGCGCATGAGCATGGTGTGGTAGAACTGGGCGGTCTCGGCGCACAGATCGTAGATGCGGGCACGCTTGGTGCCGCGCTCGCGGCGATCTCCGGTGTCATGCAGCTCAATACCCGCGCGATCGGCCAAGTAACGGATTGACTCGGGAAAGCTCAGGTTCTCGCGCTTCATGATATAGGTGAAGACGTCGCCACCCTCGCCGCAACCAAAGCAATGCCACACCTGCGTGGCGGGAATAATGTGGAAGGACGGCGTCTTCTCGCCATGGAAGGGGCAGCATCCCCAAAACTCATGGCCGCGAGGCTTGAGCTCGACCGTTTCCTGCACGATGGCAACCAGGTCAGACGCAGCGCGTACCTGGTCTTTTTCCTCATCGCTAATCACGAATGCTCACCCCCTGCTTGCCCAAGTTGTGACGAATGTCCTCGATATTACCCTCGACGGTCGCGATCAACTCATCCAGCGAATCGAACACACGCGAGGGACGCAGCCAGCGCGTAAACGCCAGCGAAACGGAAGCGCCGTACAGGTCGCCCGTATAACCAATTAAATTAGCCTCGAGATGCGCAGATGCCGCATCGTCAGCATACGTTGGCGGCAGGCCGACGTTCACAGCAGCGGGCCACGCGGTGTCATCGACCAGCACCAGACCCTCATACACGCCATCGGCTGGCACCTGAATGCCGTCGGGAACCTGCAAGTTTGCCGTGGGAAAGCCCATGCCAGAACCCTCGTGACGGCCGCGAATAACACCGCCACGCACCATATACGGACGGCCGAGTAACCCAGCAGCAAGCTCCACATGGCCCTGTCCCAGCTCATGACGAATGCGGGTGGCGCAAATGGCCTCACCGCCCTCGCAAAGCAGGTCGTGACCATACACGTCAACGCCGTGCTCGGAACCCCAGGAGCGCATCTCGGCAACACCAGAAGCACCGCCACGACCCAGCCTAAAGTCACTGCCAACGCGAATCGATCGAATGTCGACCAGACGCGACACCAGCGAGAGAAAATCAACATGGTCAAGCGCCGCAACCTCAGGCGTAAAGGGAACGGCCACCACCGCATCGACCCCGGTTTGAGCCAAGGCATGCAGACGGTCGGCCGTCGTCATCAATTTTTGAGCGGGCGAAGGGCTCACCACAACGTCCGGGTCGGGATCGAAGGTAACCACGACCGCCTTACAGCCATGGGCACGGGCATCACGGACAAGCGCTTCGATGAGTTCCTGGTGTCCACGGTGAACGCCGTCGAACACGCCAATGGCTGTCTCTTATACACATCTCCGAGCCCACGAGACATGCGCAGATCTCG
>USPH01000252.1 GCA_900556515.1 uncultured Collinsella sp. | reverse complement strand
GTAAGTGGTAAGTATAAGCTCGATCAGCAGAAGAAGGCTTCTGGGGAGGACGACTCGGGGGAGTAGGCTCTTAGTTGCCAGATAACTAAATAGTCGGGACGGGGTCCGGTGCGAATGTATCGGGCCCCGTTTTGTTGTGCAACGATTAATTGTGCCCCCTCACACCTCTTGTTACTACCGTTGCCCGATATGTTTGCGCGGCGACATCGGTACATGCGATGCGGTCATTACAATTGGCATCGTGCTGCGATTTAGGGGGAACGTTTTGGTGTCTGAACAGGCAAATGTTGATTGTGCTGCTGGCTTTGGCGTGCGTTTGATCGGCTGTGCCGACGATGCGGCTTTGCCCATTGGCATGCACGACTATGCGGAGGCTCTTGGTTGCTGCACGCTGGTCGACAAGACCATGTTTATTGCCGATGCGTTGGACTGCGACGCGTCCGTTGTGGTGTGCTGTCGACCCGAGGGTTTTGGCAAAAGCATGAACTTGTCGATGCTCAGGGCTTTTCTGGAGCGTCCAGCGGTTGGTCGCGCTGATCAGCGTTTGTTTGCCAATGCTCAGATTTGGGATGCAGACGGTGGGCGCTATCGGGATGAGTATGCTTGCTATCCGGTGATATCGCTGGACTTTTCTGGCGCTGCGAGGCGTGGTGCCGCTATTGCCGACGTCGTGCGCGATGCCCTTTCGGGCGAGTGCGCTCGCTTGTTGGCGCTCTTG
Source organism: uncultured Collinsella sp. (assembly GCA_900556515.1). GTDB lineage: Bacteria > Actinomycetota > Coriobacteriia > Coriobacteriales > Coriobacteriaceae > Collinsella. The sequence continues at coordinate 2,143 of USPH01000252.1, read as the reverse complement.
GAGGCTCCTGATTTAGCTCGAGATAAGGTGCGTCACATCGAACGCGTCGCGCGTGGCGTGGCGAGCGCGGACGAGGTTGACTCGGTGCTCGGTGTGCTCATTGAGCTGCTGGAGATGGCCTGCGATGAGCAGGTTGTATTGCTCGTTGATGGGTACGATGCGGCGTGGTCTCGCCGTGCGAGCGCGAGGGACGCTTCCGACGCCGATCCGGCAGGGCTATTCGATCGCGTGCTGTTCGACGCCATTGCCACTGCGCGCGATTCGTTGCGGCTGACGTGTCTGATGGGGGAGCGTCCCGGCCCTGCCGAAGCGGCGCTTCCTTTGCATGGCTGCTCGTATTGTCTGACGACGCCGCTTTCGACGTGGTGTGACCGTTGGTTCGGCTTTTCGGATGCCGAGGTCCGGGCTCTGTTGAATCATGCTGGGCGCGAGGAATACCTTGATGATGCGCGTGAATGGCTCGAGGGATATCGGTTTGGTAGGGCCTGTTGCTCGAGTCCAGCGCGTGTGATCGGTTTTCTGGACCGAGGCTGCACGGCGCCTGTGCGCGCCGATCTGTATGGGTATGCGGATTGCCTGAGTAAGGTAGTTGCCGGGTGGAATCTCGACCGCCTTTCGGTCTTGTTTGATTTGCTCGAGGCCTATGGGTGTGCTGAGGTCCCGCTTTGTTTGGGCACTGCAGAGCCAGGTGTCTCGCCTGACGATGGCATGTGGACAGCGCTGTATCTGTCCGGTTTTCTCACGACGGATATGACTGAGGAGCCAGAGCATGGCGATCGGCTCCGTGCTTTGCGATTGCCCAATAACGAGCTTCGCCAGGCCTTGCGTCTAGTGATTGTTGAGTGGTTTGAGTGCGCTGCCGAAGACATTCGAGACGTCGATGCGTTTCGCGACGGGCTGTGCCGTGGGAACGAGGATACGGTGAGGCGGGCGCTAAGCCGCATCCTGGGGGATGCGGGAATCGGTGAGACCGACCCAGATAAGCCGCTACCATATCATCTGCTCTTGCAGGGACTCTGCTTTGGCTTGCCGGGCTATGCCAATCCTGCCTCGAGGCGAAAGTGTGGCGCGGGTCGCTGGGACATCCAGGTTTTCCCTACGGGTGCTGTGTTCGACGTAGCAGACACGATTGGCATGCTGGACGAGCGCCCACTGATAACGATTAACTTGATGTATGACCCCGATGTGGATGCGCTAGGGTTGGAATTGCTGGCCGTGCAGTCGCTACTCGACATAGAGCGCGACGGCATCGACGAAATCCGTGTGCCGCGCCCCGGCGTGGGTCGCATGCGCTGGGGGTTCGGTTTTGATGGGCAGCATGTGGCTACGGTGTGCCAGCTGCTTTAAGCGCCGAGGTGTTTCCGGCTTCCGTTACTCGGTGTCCTTCATGGGCGGCATGGGCTTCCAGTTGGGATCCTTAACGATCTTGCGGGCGTCCTTCATGCCACGGCGCAGCGCCGGAATGCCGGTCTTAAAGCACTTGTCAACGGCGGCCAGGCGAATGAACTCCTTGCAGAAGGTCGCGGCGTTGCCCAGACGGAACAGCACGGGGTGATAGTCGCCGTAAATCTGCATGTAGCGGGCCAGATAACCGCGGTTGCGCATGATGTAGTAGCGGTTGGTGTCGCTCGTAGAGTTGAGCTGGCGCTTGCCGGCGATATCCCAGTTGGAGACGGCGCGGGCACGCTTGAGCACCACGTCGGCGACCACGGCGGCGGGGAAGTGCTGGCTGGCTACGTAGCCGTAGCAGGCATCGTCGCCGTAGATAAAGAAGCGCGCGTCGGGCAGGCCAATCTTGTCGACCACGCGGCGCGAGAACATGCCGCCCTCAAAGCACAGCTGGTTCATGGCGCGGTAGCCCTCGGGACCCAGATCCCACTTGGCGATAGGGTTAGGGATGCCGAGCGAGAGGATGAGCTGGTACTGCCAAAAGAAAGCGCCGCCGTCAAAGTCCAGGCGCGAACCCTGGATGACATCGTAGCGGTCGGTCCACTTGGCAAGACGCTCGATGCCTTCGGGGATGACGAGCACGTCGTCGTCCATCACCCAGAACCACTGGGCGCCCAGCTCGTATGCGCGCTTGACGCCGGCGGAGAAACCGCCCGCGCCGCCCAGGTTGCTGCTTTGCGGAGCGTACACAACG
>USPH01000251.1 GCA_900556515.1 uncultured Collinsella sp. | reverse complement strand
CACCACATGGACGCCACGTTCGCGCAGCGTGGCCATGTTGGCCTGCGTCGCCGGCGCCTTCCACATGCCGTTGTTCATGGCGGGCGCAATCACGATGGGTCGCGGCGTGGCAAGCAGCGTGGTGGAGATGAGGTCATCGGCGATGCCGTTGGCCATCTTAGCGATGATATTGGCCGTCGCGGGCGCCACGACCACCAGGTCGGGCTCCTGCGCAAGCGAAATGTGGTGGATGGGGTCGGAGGGGTCGTCGAACAGACCTACGGCGACGGGCTCGTTGGTGAGCGCACGGAAGGTGAGCGGCCCCACAAACTCCGTGGCATGCTCGCTCATAACGACCTTGACGCGTGCGCCGCGCTTTTGTAGCAGGCGCACGATATTGCACGACTTATAGGCGGCGATCCCGCCGGTAATACCCAGCAGGATCGTTTTTCCCTCAAGTTGCATTGAATTGTTGGGTGCCGCCGTCATCGTTAGGCTTCCTTGCTGGGAAGCACCAGCAGGCGGTGGCAATACGGGCAGTGCGCGATCTCGCTACCGTCGTGGTTGAGGTCGCTCATGGACGATGCCTGCAGCGCGGTGTGGCAGATGGTGGGAATGTTGCCCTGGATGGTCTCGACGGCCAGGCCGCGGAACTGCTTGAGCAGGCGCTCGTAGTCGGTGAGCACGTCGGTCGGCAGCGTAGCGGCAAGGGCGGTGCGCTCCTTGGTCGCGGCGTCAATCTGGGCCTGCAGGTCGGCGGCCTTGGCGCGGGCGGCCTTGGTATCGGCCTTCACGCCCTCCTCGAATTTGGCGATGATGGCCTGCGCGCGTGCCTCGCGGTCGAACGCCTCCTTATGGGCGACAACGACATCCTTGCGGGTGTGCTCGATCTTGTCCAGACGCTTTGCCAGGGTGGCAAGCTCATTCTCCAGGTCCTGCACCTCGCGGTAATCAGAACCGTCGACGTGACGCTTCTTGGCAGCCTCGATGGCGTTGTTGGTCTGGATCTCGGTGGTGTTGAGGTCGTCGAGCTCAATGTCCAGATCCTTGCGCTGGGCGTAGAGCTTGGTCATCTCGGCCTTGAGCTTAACGTAGGTCTTGCGCTTGGAAGCGAGCTCCTTGAGCTCCGGCATATTGGCAAGTTCGCTCTTGTTGCGCGTGAGCTCCAAATCGATCTGTTGCAGCTTGAGTAGCGTAGCGCCGGCGCTCATAAGTTCTCTCCTTTTGTCACAGTCCACCATTGGCAAGGGTTCAGTATTTTAATCGCATGACGGGGGTCGACCCCGGCGTCAACTGCAGAGTTCATCAATATATCAACGAACGGCTCCTCGGAGCGGTCATGGCCGAGCAGGATGATGCCCAGACCGCGCAGAGCGAGGTCCTGCGCCACGTGATAGCCCGCCTCGCCCGTCACAATGACATCCGCACCGGCGGCGATGGCAAGCTCGCCAAAATCGCCGAGGGAGCCGCCCAAAATGGCGACGGTGCGGCACGGGTGATCGGCGTCGCCCCATACGCGCGGGTCGCTGCCAAAGGCCGTGGCGGCACGGTTGGCGAGATCGCGCAGATTGCAGGCGTCATGGAGGGTCGCGAGTGCGCCCAGACCGGTGAGCTCGGGCTCGTCCACATGCTCCAGCGAACTCATGGGCTCAGCGCCCAGCAATTCACTCAAGCGAGTACGCGCTTCGTGCGAGCGGTCCAGGTTGGTGTGAAGCGAGATGATGCTCACGCCGCAACGAGCCGCCTCGTACAGTGCAGCGCTGCACTGGGGACGCGCGGAATCCGCCGGACAAAACGCCTCGGGCGCCTTGATATAGATGGGATGATGCGTCAGCAGCACGTTGGCGCCGGCCTCGAGAGCGCGGTGCACGTTGGCTACGGTCGCGTCGAGTGCGCAGGCAACACCGGTGATCTCAGCATTGGGATCACCCACAGATAGCCCTACATGATCCCAGCCCTCGGCGTCCGCCTTGGGGTAGCGCGCCAGCAGCGCACGTTCAAGCTCGGAGACGATCATGCGGCGCCTACGATCGAGAGCAGCGTCTGGGCAAAGTCGTCCAGATCGCTCGGATTCACGCGGTCATCAAACGAGATGCGCAGCGACCCCAATGCCTGCTCGCGACCAATGCCCATGGCGCTGAGCACGTGGCTCGGGTCCATGCTGCCGCTCGAGCAAGCCGATCCAGCCGAAACCTCAAAACCGGCGGCATCGAGCTTGATGATGAGCTCTTCGGAGTCCATGCCGTCGACGTAGATTGAAACCATACCCGGCAGACGGTCTGCCTGCGCGTAGTCGCCCATCGTAGCGTGAATGTGCGGATGGGCCGTAAGCGTGGCGTAGAGCTTATCGGACAGGGCCTGTAGCGTCGCGCGCTCCCGGGCCACGTGGGGCGCCAGCGTGCGGGCGGCAGCGGCAAAAGCCAGCTGCGTGCGCAGATCCTGTGTACCGGCGCGACGGCCGGCTTCCTGTCCACCGCCAAAGATGCGCGGACGCAGCGGCGTGCGGTTCTTAAGGTAGAGCGCGCCGGATGCCACGGGGCCACCGATCTTGTGCGCGGCAACGGTCATGGCATCGACCCCCAGTTCGGTGACATCGAGCGGAATGTGCAAATAGCCCTGGATGGCATCGGTGTGAAACAAAGCGCCGGCAGCATGTGCGGCGGCGGCCAGCTCGCGGATGGGCTGTACCACGCCGGTTTCGTTGTTGGCGACCATAATGCTCACGAGCGCCACGTCGTCGCCGAGCAGTTCGACAAGCGCGGCAGGCTCAATGTAGCCTGCACGGCAGGGCTGCACCAGGTCGACGGTAAAGCCGGCGGCGCGCAGCAGCGGCAGGTTGTCCAGAATCGAATCGTGCTCGATCTGTCTCTTATACACATCTGACGCTGC
>USPH01000250.1 GCA_900556515.1 uncultured Collinsella sp. | reverse complement strand
TATAAGAGACAGCATATGGCTCATAGATGGCAAGCAACGCCGGCGCGTCTTCGGGCGTCGCCAGGCGAATCGTCGGCTCGGACATCTCGGTCATACAACTCTTCTCCCCCAAAAGCAAAGGCCGCCCTGCGCCAAACCCAGCGCAGGGCGGCCCCTCGTCATTACATCAGGCTACAGGACAGCCGCCAGCGCGTCGATGTCCTCCTGCGTCGTGGCCCAGCTGGTGCAAAAGCGCACTACCGTATGAGTATCGTCGTACTTTTCCCAGTACTCGATCGCCGCATGCTCGCGAATGCGGGCCATATCCTCGTTGGGCAGAATCACGAACTGCTGGTTCGTGGGCGTCTCCAAGAAGAACTGGTAGCCGCGCTCGTGCAGCACACGACGAAGCGCCTGAGCGGTCTCAATCGCCTGGCGACCAATCTCAAAATACAGGCCATCGGTAAAAAGAGCCTCGAACTGCACACCCATCAGGCGGCCCTTGGCGAGCAGTGCGCCATGCTGCTTAATACGCGGAATGGGGTGCGCCGGGGCGTGCATGCCACAGAACACCACAGCCTCGCCGCAGAGCGCACCACACTTGGTGCCGCCGATGTAGAACACGTCACACAGCTGCGCCAGCTCGGGCAGGGTAATGTCGCACTCATCGGCCGCCAGCGCATAGGCCAGGCGAGCACCGTCCACAAACAGCGGAATCTCGCGCTTCTGGCACACCGCGTGAATCGCCGCGAGCTCGGCCTTGGAGTACAGCGTGCCGTACTCGGTCGATAGGCTCACATACACGGCACCCGGGAACACCGTGTGCTCGTAGCTCTCGTTTTCGTAGAACACCTGGATATAGTTCTCGAGGTCCTCGGCGTGCATCTTGCCCTCGTAGCCGGGGATGGTGAGCACCTTGTGGCCGCCAAACTCGATAGCGCCCGCCTCGTGACAGGCGACGTGGCCAGTCTCAGCAGCAACGACGCCCTCGTAGGGCGCAAGCAGCATGTCGATCACCGTCGCGTTGGCCTGCGTGCCGCCCACCAGAAAAAACACGTCGGCATCAGGGGCCTGGCAGGCCTCGCGAATAAGTTGCTTGGCGCGCTCGGTGTGCGCATCGGTACCGTAGCCGGGCTGCGGCTCCATATTGGTGTCGACGAGCGCCTGCAGCACTGCCGGATGTGCGCCGTGGGAATAATCGTTGTTAAACGCGAGCATGGCAATCCTCTCTTACCGGGTATCGGCCAGATGATTCAAACGGAGCTATTGTACGCCGTTGGGATAGGCAATGCGCGCGGCAAGGCACTCAAGTGCCAGTACCAGGGCAAAACCGCAGCTCACGTCACTCAAAAAGTGCGCACCTATCACGATGCGCCCAAAGGCGACGAGCGCCGCGATCACAGCCGCCGCCCAAAAAATCACGCGGCGACGCGACGGTTTTTCCTTAAAGGCTGCCGCGGGAAGCCCGGCGAGCATAAGGCCGATCGCCGCATGCGCCGTGTGTCCGCTCGCAAACGACTTGAACCCGTCCTTGATCACGCCGGCGGCGATATAGGTCCACTTGTCGGGATTGCCGATCACCCACCACGGCTGAAAATTGAGCCCCGGCGTGACCTCGATCACGCGCATGCGCGGGCGCGACCACAGTGGCTTGACGATCACGTTGAGGATGATGGCCTGAGCGATCCACACGGCAAGCACCATCAACGCCCAGCGCGTGAGTTCGTCGGGCTCGGTCGTGCGCGTGAGGCGATAGACGATAAGGTTGGCAGCGATGACCAGCACAAACGTCAGCACCAACTGAGCCGCAATGAGTTTACCGCCAACCCTCAGGGACGAAACGATCTCGTAGCCGGTCAGGCCAACGTTGACGAGGATGCCGAGCGCGGCAAGCCATTTGCTGCCCCTGGAGTCGGGACGCACCGCGCGCACGAGCATAACGCCCGCGATGCTCGCCGTCAGCTCAAACGGCAACTCGCCAGCGGCCTCGATAAAGCGGCCGTACATGCTGCCGATGTTGAACAGCGCGCTCGAGATCTGATAATCGAAGAAACTGCCCACGCCCAGACAAAGACACAGGACAACCGCGATAGCGGCGGCGTCTTTCTTGTAGATGTACCCGAACATGCTTTCCTTTCGATGGGGCTGGAATCAACCTGCGAGGTGGCGGGCAAAGAACAACTGGTAGCTCTGCCCCGCCACGCCCCCTACTTGTTAGTCATCGTCGCTCGCGCCTAATTGCTGCAGCAGCATGAGTGCCGCGGCCACGGGGCCGGTGCCGTCGTTGGCGTCGAGACCGCGACCCAGGCCGCTGCCCGCGCCGGCGCCCGCCTTGTAGGGCACCGACAACTTGCGGCTCTTGGGGAAGTTCACCGCGCCATAGCGGGTCTTAAGCTCAAAGGCCACCTTCTTGGGCACGTCGACGCCCAAAAACGTGATGCGACCGCCGCTGAGCGTGACGCTCTCGAGCCCCAGGCGCTCGCCGCGAATGCGGATGCGCGCGCGATTGAACAGGTTGAGTCCCGCCAACGGCAGCTCACCATGCGCGGCCTCGGTCTCTTCCTGCACCTCGTCAATGCTCTCCAGGTCCTCGGCCGCTGCGAGCTTACGGTACACGAGCACGCGCTGGTCCACCGCCGGCAGGTACTCCTCGGACAAGAAGTAGTCGGCCGGCAGGTTAATACCCACGCTCGCCGCCTCCACGCCGGCGTCGTCATCGCCGCGCGCCTCGGCCACGGCCTGGCCCAGCATCTGCGTAAACAGATCAAAGCCCACGCTCGACAGGTTGCCGTGCTGCTCGGCTCCCATAAGCGAACCGGCGCCACGGATCTCTAGGTCGCGCATGGCGATGCGCCTGTCTCTTATACACATCTCCGAGCCCACGAGACATG
>USPH01000249.1 GCA_900556515.1 uncultured Collinsella sp. | reverse complement strand
TCTACACTTCTAGCTTCGTCGGCAGCGTCAGATGTGTATAAGAGACAGGACCATGCCCGGCACCATGATGGTGTCCACGTCGGGCGCCTCGGTGGTAAAGCCCACGAACGGGTCCTCGTGGAACTCCTTGCCAATGCCGTGTCCGCCGTACTCGCGCACCACGCTAAAGCCGGCGTCCTCAACCGTCTTTTGCACGGCCTCGGCCATGACGGACAGCGGCAGCCACGGCTTGACGGCGGCAAGGCCCGCCTCCACGCTGGCGCGAGTGACGTCAACCAGGCGTTGGCGCTCGGCCGAGATCTCGCCGATGCAGAACATACGGCTCGAATCGCTAAAGTAGCCGTCCAAGATCGTGGAGCAGTCCACGTTGATGATGTCGCCCTCGTGCAGCACGTCTGTGTCGCAGGGAATACCGTGGCAGACGACGTCGTTGATCGAGGTGCACACGCTCTTGGGGTAGCCCTCGTAGTTGAGGTCGGCCGGCGTGCCGCCGTGCTCGACGGTGTAGTCGTAGATCATCTGGTCGATCTGGTTGGTTGTCATGCCCGCGGCGATGTGCTCGCTGACGTAGTCGAGCACGCCTACATTGATGGCGGCCGAGCGCTTAATACCCTCGATATCGGCAGGCGTCTTGTAGAGCGTACGGGGCAGAACCTCCCAGCCCTCCTCCCACAGGCGCTCGAGGCGCTCGTCGAAGGCGCTGTGACATTTCTTATATTTTTTGCCGCTGCCGCACCAGCAGGCGTCGTTGCGGCCGGGCACAGGTCCCTTGTCAAACATGGCTAACTTCCTTTCATCCGCAGCCAGTATAGCCCACTAACATGCCTATAAGAGTTGCGGTGATATAGTTCCGATTTAAGCGGTTTAACGGCATAAACAGGAACTATATCACCGCAACTGATGGGGTGAGAGGGGGGCGCTGGCCGCCTGAATCGTGGCTGCGTGCTAGTAGCTCACCTGGCAGGGGATGCCGAGGGCTTGGACGCGTGCGGCGATGGCGTCGAGCACCTCGGGTGCTGCCTTGGCAAGGCCGGCGACCGGCGTCTCGCGCGCCACCGTGTAAATGGTTGCTTCCTGCGGGCGAATGCGCTCAAGCGCTGCGAGCCAAGGACCAACGTATTCCTCGCCGGTATTGTCGATGGACTTACCCTGGTACTCGCCCGTCAAAAAGATCGTCTGGATAATGACGTGGCCGTCAAAGCTTGCGAACGTCTCGATCTGATGTTCAACGTCGTACGGGCCGACGGGCTGGTCGAGCAGCTGGATAAACGCTGGATCGACCGTGTCGAGCTTAAGGATATTGTCGTCGACCATCATGAGCGCATCGTGTACCTCGGGGCGGTCGGCGCGCGTGCCGTTGGAGAGCACGGCGATCTTGCTGTTCGGGGCGAGCTCGTCGCGCAGTGCAACGGCACCGGCAATCGCTTGGGGAAACTCCGGCGCGGCGGTGGGCTCGCCGTTGCCGGCAAACGTAATCACGTCGGGGAGCTCGCCTTCGGCTGCCATCTCGCGCAGCTTGGCCTCGAGCGCGTCGAGCACCACGTCGGCGGTGTTATACGGCTCGTGACAGGGACGCTCAGCGTTGAGGCCGTTCTCGCAGTAGATGCAGTCAAAGGTGCAAATCTTGCCGCTGGCGGGCATCATGTTGACGCCGAGCGAGAGGCCAAGACGACGGCTGCGGACGGGCCCAAAGATGGGGCTGGCATTTAAAAACGTAGACATAGAAATATGCTCCTCAAGATAGTTGTGCCTAAGCATAGCATCGGCGCCAACGTATGGTCCGGGCTTGTGCTTTGCAGGTTTCGATTTTTAACTCCGCCCTCGATACCGCGCCATGAAAGGTATCGGGTCGGGTACAGTTAATGTGTTAACAAGGCACAAGACGATGAGGCGCAATATGGATTTTACGGTTGAGAATGCGGGCACCACGATTGCCTGTCGCGAGTATGCCGGCCCGGACGTGCCGTCCGACGCGCCTGCCCTGGTATGCGTGCACGGTGCCTGCGTCGACGGTGTCTTTTTTGACGGCATCGCCCGCGAGCTCAGCCGCGACTATCGCGTGATTGCCTACGACCGCCGCGGCTGCGGCGAGAGCGGCGATGCTGCGGACGGCCGCTACGACCTCACCGTTCAGGCAGCCGACCTGCAAGCCGTTATCGAGCACATCGGTGCTCCGGCAAACGTGCTCGCGCACAGCGCCGGTACGCTGGTGGCCCTGGAGCTTCTTCGTACAAACTCGCCCGTCGTCTCGCGTGCGATCCTGCACGAGCCCGCCGTGACGGCTGAAGGCGTCGGCATGGGCGCGGCCCCCGTTTTGCTCGACATGATTGCGGCGGGGAAGGTCTCGAGGGCATTGAGGGCCTTCTTGGGCGCCATCGGTAAACCAGACCCCGAAGCCCCCAGGACAGACGAGGCGGAAGCCAAACATGCCCTGCGCAACGGCCGTTGTTTCATGGCAAACGAATACGAGGTCACCATGACCTATGTCCCCGATTGGGACCGCGTTCGCGCATCAAAGGCTATGGCGGCCGTGCTCTTGGGCGAGCTCTCGATCGGCACGACCCGCGAGGCGGGCACGCGGGCAGCGGCGGAGCGCCTGGGTTGCCCGCTTGTGACGATTCCCGGCGCCCACAACGGCCTGCGCGACCGCCCGGTGCCGGCGGCCCAAGCCGTCCGCGACATCCTGGGGTCGTAGCGGTCGCACCGTCCAAAACGGGCTACACCCGCAAGCGTTTCGGCGATGTTAACAAACGCCCTCCAAACCTTGCGTCTGCAGCTCCAAATATACCGTTTGCCAACTCATGAAAATGTAACGATATTCACGTGCTTACCTGCATTAACACTGTCTCTTATACACATCTCCGAGCCCACGAGACATGCG
>USPH01000248.1 GCA_900556515.1 uncultured Collinsella sp. | reverse complement strand
TACACTTCTAGCTTCGTCGGCAGCGTCAGATGTGTATAAGAGACAGCTGCCTTGTCCGCTCAGCTAAGACGTTACTCCTTATTGCGACGGTAGAGGAAGTAACCGCCCGCGGAGATGACGGCAACGCCAGCGATGGCGAATGCGGCCACCATGCGGCCATCAAAACGATCACCGGTGGTGGGCAGGCCGCCCTTGGTGTTCGTCTTGTTGGTGGTTACCGTGGTCGTGGTGTCCGACTTGCCAGGCTTCTCGGGCTTGGTGGTGGGCTGCTCGGGCTTAGCGGGCTGCTCGGGGGTACCGGGCTGCTCAGGAGTACCGGGCTGCTCAGGAGTACCAGGCTGATCCGGGGTTACCGGGTCGGTGGCAAGAGCGTCCTTGGCGTAGGTGATGGACACCTTGAGGCCGTTGATCTCGGTGTTCAGGTCGCTCGGGGTGAAGGGCTGGTCGAAGTTTTCGGCCTTCTGATAGGCGCGCATCTCCTGGAGCAGTGCCTTGCACTTCTTGTAGGTGTTCTCGGTAGCAGCCTTGCCGGCCTTGTTAGCCAGGGCAGTGCGGCCCTCGGTGGTCGTCTCGGCTAGCATGGCGGCGTCAACTTCCTTGTTCTGCTCGATGAGCTCGTTCTGGAGCGCATCGAGGTAGGCACGGACGCTGATACCAAGGGTGTCAGGGTTCTCAAAGCAGAGCGAGCTGATGTCCATGAGGACGTAGTTGATTGAGTTCTCGGGCTCCTCGTTGTACACGACGTCAGTCTGTTTGCAGTGATCGAAGGAGACGGTCTGATCGCTGAAGTACGGGCTGACCTCAGTTATCAGAGCGGAGTACAACGGGATGGCGACGGAGTACGCGGCGCGGAGAGCATTTCCCACTGGATGGTAGCGACTTCGGGGTCATACCCGCGACGAATCTGGAAGAGGTTGATCTCGGTGTTGCGCTCGCTGCCGATGCAATAAACACCATCAGTGTTCGCGTTGAGGCCAGGGACGTTCTCGCCGCGGTTGCCGAAGGCGCGAATCAACTCGAAAGTGCTCCAACCAGACTTGCCAGGCTTGAAGAACAGGGGCTGGATTTCGCTGACCATGGCTCCCTTTTGGTCAGGTTTTCCTTTCTCCTTTACTGTGATAATGTCGTAATCTGTGCCTTCGGTCAGCTGACTACCAAAATAATTGCGGCCTTGCACATAACGGGACCACTGGTTTACGCCGGAATCGGCGAGGCTTTCGCCATACGTTTGGGCGACATCGAATTTGCCGTCAGCGGAGTATTTGGCGAAACCCTTTTCTTCGGGCATGGATTGGATCTTTTCAGAGTGGAGGCAATTCTCGGTGTCATTGAGGTCGACATCGTAGTTGAGGCTCCCGATATTAGGGTTGAGCGACGCGACGTCGTCAGCGAGCTTCATGGCGATCCACTGATGGGCGGAAAGTGTGGCGAACAGCCAGGTCTCGTTGTTGTCGGCGATGATGATCTGGTCGTTGGTGCAGACGCCTTGATCATCGATCAGGCTGCCGAGAAGCTCGACGCCCTCGCGGGCCGTGGCGCTCTCGCCCAGGATGATGCTGCCGTAACTGTACTCGCCCAGACCCACTTCCTCATCGATGGGGTCTGCTGCAGCGGCCTCCTCGTTATAGGAGGTGCTTAGCGTGGCGGAGCAGGAGACGCCCTTCTCGTTGATGCCGGCCTCGGAGTAGGCGTCGGTGCGACCCATCCAGTTGGAGGGGTGGTCGCGTACATAGCTGTAGCGATAGGTAGGCTTGTTCGAAGTGTATTCAAAAGCAGATTCAATCGAGCTGTACTTAAAGCCAGGTTCGTGGGCAGGTTCGATGCCGTAGTGCTTAAGATAGCGCTTGCCAAAGTCCTCGGCGCGGCCGTAGTACGTGTTGCCGTCGGCCGTAAGGTTTTTGCCCATGTATATCTGCGTGCAGGCGAGCGCAGATGTCGGCATGGACATGATGGTTGCAGCTCCAAAGGCGAGGCCTATGCCTAGCTTCTTGAGCGCGTTGACGGGGTGAGTTTTCCTCATTTTCCCTCCCAGCGTGCGAAAGCCCTCCGTTGCCAGAGGGCTTCAGCCAATAAAGACACCCCATTAGCGTAACGAACTGGAAACAATATTCATTTATGAAAGAAACTTACTCGATAAGCGTAATGAAATATGCGATGAGCGGTTAATTATACTCAGTTTGTAGCTTTACTTTAATAAAGGCGCCCTGTGATTACTGTAGCCGAATAAAGTAGCTGGGAATGCCCGAAATGAAAATCCCCCTGCTGTTTGGCAAATGCATAAACAGCAGGGGAGACGATAATTGGATGAATATCATACCAATGTGGAATTACTTCTTCCGGCGGTGGATCACGTTGATCGCATAGCCGACGAGCATGGCCAAAACGATGATGATGAAGCCGAGCAGGGGATTGTCGTTCATAGGGTCCTCCTATTTTCCGAGCGGGGAGAATTCGTCGACGATGAGGTCGAGGCATTGTGGAAGCGCGCGGGCTCCAAAGACGCCCGAGTTGCTGGAGATAATCTCGCCATCGAACTGCATGCCCAGCGACGGGGTGCAGGTGATCTTGGCTTCCTTGGTCTGGATGATCTTGAACTGCGGGCGCCCGAGTACCTTGCCGGCGGGGTCGAGTGCGGCGGTGATCACGGTAGGCAGCAGCTGCACGGTGCGCACGGGTTCGATGACCGCAATGTCGACCATGCCATCGTTCATACGGCAGTCGGGGAACAGGTTGATGTCGTTTTGGATGACCGAGGTGTTGCCGGCCATGCAGCAGATGCCGTCGAGCTCCTCGACAATACCGTCATGCTCAATCGTAAAGTGCGCTACCGTAGGGCTGTCTCTTATACACATCTCCGAGCCCACGAGACATGCGCAGATCTC
>USPH01000247.1 GCA_900556515.1 uncultured Collinsella sp. | reverse complement strand
GTTTAGACCGATAGCGCTCGACCATCGCCGCCGAGCAGCGACACGGCACCTCGCGATCGCCCAAAAAGCCGCAGGGGCAGGGATTGCTCGCAGCCAGCAGCTGAAAGCGCGACGGGAAGGTAAAAGCCCCGTCGACGCGTACGATCCTCACGTAGCCGCGCTCGATGGGCTGACGCAGCGTCTGCAGCACGCCAGTGGGAAACTCGGCAAGCTCGTCCAAAAAGAGCACGCCGCCATGAGCAAGGCTGATCTCACCCGGGTGCACCGGGCGCCCGCCGCCGATAAGGCCTGCGGTCGAAATACTGTGGTGGGGACTGCGGAAGGGGCGGTGCCCCGCCAACAAGCCATCAATGTTCTCACCCAAAACCGAATGGATGCACAGTGCCTCCTGCTGATCCTCAACGGAAAGCTCGGGCAGGATGCCGGTCATACGGCGTGCGAGCATCGTCTTGCCCGATCCCGGAGACCCGATCATGAGCAAGCCGAGTTCTCCTGCCGCCGCAAGCGCCATGCCGCGTTTAGCGACTTCCTGCCCCAGCACGTCTGCATAGTCGAGCTCGGGCTCAAAGGTCGCCTCGACACCCTCGGAATCCAAGTAGTGTCGTGCGGCATCGCCCATGCCGTGAGCAAGCTGAGACAGATGGTCGATAAAGCCGCAATCTACGCCCGCGAGTGGCACATGCTGGTCGGACCTGCCGGCGATAAAAGACAGCCCCATGTCGCGAGCCAATAGCTGAAACGCCACCTCGCCCTTGACGGGAAGCACCGTACCGTCCAGACCAAGCTCACCTGCGATAAGGCAGCGATCGAGGTTGTCACGGGGAATCTGCTCATCGGCCGCTAGAACCGCGATGGCGATGGGCAGGTCAAAGCCGCTACCGGTCTTGCGGATATCGCCGGGTGCCAGGTTAACGGTAATGCCCGAGCGCGGGATCTCGAACCCGGCGGAGCGCATCGCGCAGCGAATACGACCGCGTGACTCCATCACCTCCATACTCGGAATGCCGAGCATCTGGATGCCCGGAACGCCACCGGCAAGCGAGACCTCGACCGTGACGTGAATCGCCTCGACGCCGCGGATGCAGGCCGCGTGAACGGCAAACGTCTCGAACGCCATCACGACACCTGCCAATCGAACGCGTTGTACTGATGCTCGATCTCGGCGATATGCCCGCCGCGGATGGTGACACCCACAGCATCGAAGCGAATCGCCTTGAGCGGATAATGCTCCATGAGATAGCAACTTGCGATGCGGCGGTAGCGGCGTTGCTTTTGGGCGTCCACGGCCTCCTCGGGAAAGACCCGCGTGGTGCAATCCAGCGAAACGCGTCTGGTCTTGACCTCGGCCATCACCACGACATCGTCGAGCTCATCGAGCAGCACCAGATCGGCCTCGCCCTCGGTGCAACGATAGCCCTGCTCCAGCAAGGTGTAGCCGCGCTCGTTAAAGTAGTCGATGGTGATCAGCTCGCCCAGCATGCCTAGCTCGCGGGGACTGAGTCCCTTGATAAACTCGGGCGTCATCGCCCCGGAGTCGAGCTCGCCGTTTTCCCAACGCTCCTTGAGCTGCTGCGTCTTGCTCTTTTTGCTTGCGGCACTCATGGGGTCTCCTTTCCCGCACACTGCATTGCCCCGATGATGAGGGCACCTTTCATGCGGGTAAGTACCGGAAGCAAACCAAAAGCTGACCAAATGCCGTCAAAAAACGGGCCGTACGCAACAATGGTGTTGCATACGGCCCGCTACCAGCAGGTTTATAAAACCCCAGAGGTCCATGTCTCCACAATTGGCCTAGAAAAGGCGCTCAGTCTGCAGAAAGTTTCCGCAAAAGCTCACGCGGTGCAGCGGACAAAGTCCATGTTTGCGAATGGCCTCGATGTGCTCGGGGCTCGCATAGCCCTTCGACTCGGCCAGATGGTACTCGGGATACTCGGCGTCGTACTCGACCATCATCTCGTCACGCGTGACCTTGGCCATGATGGACGCCGCGGCGATACAGGCGATCTTGGCATCGCCCTTCACCACGTCGCGCTCATTGGGAACGGCACCCAAGGGGTTGCCATCCATGAGGACGCAGTCGGGTTCAAGTCCCGTATCGGCCACGGCGCCCGCGACGGCGGTACGGATAGCACGGGCCATACCCATCTCATCGATATCCTTAGGCGCGATATGGCAAAAACCAATCGCCGTCGCCACCTCGGCAATCTTCACGGAGAGCAGCTCGCGGCGCGCCGGCGTGAGCTTTTTGGAATCGTTGATGCCCCAGACGCGCGGCTCCATGGGAAGGCACACGGCACACACGGTTAAGGGACCCGCTACCGAGCCACGGCCCACCTCGTCGACACCAACGACCACCCCATCGCCGCCAAGCTCATGCATAAGCTCGTACATGCCATTGACGCGCTCGCGCTCGGCAACCTCTTTGGAATGGCGTTTGAGGGCGCGTTCACAAGCCTTGATCACCTGCTGGCGCGGGTCCTCGCGATAATGCTCCACGAGGGCGGGGATCTCCTCAAACGTTGCGCTCGCCAGCTCTCCGGCAACCTGCGATGCCGAAACCGAGCTCGTCATATTGGCCATACCAGGCCCTCCTTGCATGCAAATCAGATAAAAAGAAGGGCCACCCGAAGGTGACCCTTACGTCCAAACGAGTGGACAGACGCTGCGATCTTCTTAGCGCTTCTCGGGGATGCGAGCAGCCTTGCCCACCTTGTCGCGGAGGTAGTACAGCTTGGCGCGACGGACGCGACCATGACGAACGACCTCGAGCTTGGCGATCTTGGGGCTGTGAAGCGGGAAGGTACGCTCAACACCGACACCGAAGGACATCTTGCGGACGGTGAAGGTCTCGCGGGAAGAGCCGCCGCTCATGCGGATGACGTCGCCCTGGAAGACCTGGATGCGCTCGCGGTC
>USPH01000246.1 GCA_900556515.1 uncultured Collinsella sp. | reverse complement strand
TGTCTCGTGGGCTCGGAGATGTGTATAAGAGACAGGCAGGGACAGGTTCGTCGCCTTGTTAAGGGCCCGACCAATATCTTTATCTGCGACGAGTGCGTCGCCGCCTGCTCCGAGATCCTTGAGGAGTCGCTGGCTTCGGACTTTATGGACGCCGCCCGCAACGGCAAGCTGCCGGGCTTCCTCAACGATCACGGCCAGGCTGCCGGGCAGCCTGCCGTGGATCCCGAGGCCGAGGGCTTTGAGCTCGAGGACGATGCCCGCCAGGTCATCACGCACGTGCCGACGCCGCACGAGATCTATGACGAGCTTTCGGCCTATGTTATGGGCCAGGAGGACGCCAAGCGTGCCATGTCGGTGGCCGTGTACAACCACTATCGCCGCGTGATCGAGGGCGGCGCTGCGCTTTCGGCCTTTGACGACGGTTTGGACTCGCAGCTCGATGATGATATGGACGAGGTGGAGCTCGCCAAGTCCAACATTTTGCTGCTCGGTCCCACCGGTACCGGTAAGACGCTGCTCGCCCAGACGCTCGCACGTATCCTCGAGGTGCCGTTTGCCATCGCCGACGCCACCGCGCTCACCGAGGCCGGTTACGTGGGCGAGGATGTGGAGAACATCCTGCTCAAGCTCATCAATGCCGCCGATGGCGATATTGAGCGCGCGCAGGTCGGCATTATCTACGTGGACGAGATCGACAAGATCGCCCGCAAGGCCGAGAACCTCTCCATCACCCGCGATGTTTCGGGCGAGGGCGTTCAGCAGGCGCTGCTTAAGATTCTTGAAGGTACGGTGGCAAGCGTTCCGCCCACCGGCGGCCGCAAGCATCCCCAGCAGGAGCTGCTGCAGATCGATACGACCAACATCCTGTTTATCTGCGGCGGTGCCTTTGTGGGTCTGGACAAGATCATCGCCGATCGCGTGGGCAACAAGGGTGTGGGCTTTAACTCCGAGATCGCCGGCCCCACCTCGGTCGACGAGAACGACCTGCTGCGCCAGGTGCTCCCGCAGGACCTCAACGCCTTTGGCATGATTCCCGAGTTTGTGGGACGTACGCCCGTCGTCACCCAGACGCAGGCGCTCGACGAGGACGACCTGGTGTCGATCCTGACCGAGCCCAAGAACGCCGTGGTGCGTCAGTACCGCAAGATGTTCCAGCTCGAGGACGTTGAGCTTGAGTTTGAGGACGCCGCCCTGCACGAGATCGCCCGTATGGCGCTTGCCCGTAAGACCGGCGCCCGCGGCCTGCGTTCCATCTGCGAGGACGTGCTGCAGCAGACGATGTTCGACCTGCCCAGCGAGGAGGGTGTCGCCAAGGTCATTGTGACCGAAGCCTCCGTAAAGGGCGAAGAACAACCCCAGCGTATCTACGGTTAAACCAGCCTAAAACGTGCTTGCAAATAGCCTCTGACCACCCGCGGTCGGAGGCTATTTTATATATACGCAATAACCCCAACTACCTGTGTTATTCTGTGTGTTTGTTTAAGCCTCGGCAAAGTCATTACAGACTGAAGTAATCGATACCTAAGGGGAGGAATGCAGACCCTGGCGGGCCTACATTCCTCCCCGGCGGGACAGGGAGAGATATATGGAAGAGATGCCCAAGAACTACGATCCGTCGACCAACGAGCCGGCGATCCTGCAGAAGTGGCTCGACGGCGGCTACTACAAGCGCCGTGAGGGCGTGGGCGACTGCACCGTCACCATTCCGCCTCCCAACGTGACCGGCAAGCTCCACATGGGTCACGCCACCGACGACTCCATCCAGGACGCCATCATCCGTATGGCCCGCATGCGCGGCAAGTCCACGCGTTGGGTGCTGGGTACCGACCACGCCGGTATCGCCACGCAGACTAAGGTCGACAAGAAGCTCAAGAGTGAGGGTATCAGCCGCCTGGAGATCGGCCGCGACAAGTTTGTCGACGCCTGCTGGGATTGGACCCACGAGTACGGCGGCATCATCGTCGAGCAGATCAAGCGTATGGGCTGCTCCGTCGACTTCGACAACGAGCGCTTCACCATGGACGAGGACTATGCCCAGGCCGTGCGCAAGGTCTTCTGCGACTGGTACCACGACGGCCTGATCTACCGTGGCAAGCGCATCGTCAACTGGTGCCCCAACTGCACCACCGCCATCTCGGACGACGAGGCCGAGTATAAGGACGAGAAGGGCCATCTGTGGCACCTGCGCTATCCGCTGACCGAGCCGGTCAACGGCCAGGACTACATCGTCGTCGCCACCACGCGCCCCGAGACCATGCTCGGCGACACGGGCATCGCCGTGTCGAGCAAGGATCCCGAGAAGGCCGCGTTCGTGGGCAAGACGGTCAAGCTGCCCATCGTCGACCGCGAGATCCCGATTTTCGACGATTGGCACGTCGACCCCGATTTCGGCTCCGGCTTTGTCAAGGTCACCCCGGCGCACGACCCCAACGACTATGCGATGGGCGAGGCCCACGGCTTGGAGAAGATCAACATCTTCGACGAGCGCGCCGTCGTCGTCGAGGGCTACGGTGAGTTCACCGGCATGACCCGCGACGAGTGCCGCGAGGCCGTCATCAAGTGGTTCGAGGAGCACGACCTGCTCGATCACGTCGAGGACCTCGATCACTCCGTCATGCACTGCTACCGTTGCGACGCCGCGCTTGAGCCGTGGCTGTCCGAGCAGTGGTTTGTGGCCGTCGACAAGCTCAAGGGGCCGGCGCTCGACGCCGTCAACTCCGGCAAGGTCACCTTCCACCCCGCGCGCTGGACGCAGACCTACACCACCTGGATGGAAAACCTCAAGGACTGGTGCATCTCGCGCCAGCTGTGGTGGGGCCACCGCATCCCCGTGTTCTACTGTGAGGACTGCGGCTGGGAGGACGCTCTCTGTCTCTTATACACATCTCCGAGCCCACGAGACATGCGCAGATCTCGT
>USPH01000245.1 GCA_900556515.1 uncultured Collinsella sp. | reverse complement strand
TCTACACTTCTAGCTTCGTCGGCAGCGTCAGATGTGTATAAGAGACAGCACACAGTTGGTGTCGAATTGTCGACGATGGCGGCCGTGGTGGTGCCAAGGGGCGAGAGCTTAAAGTACAACGTGGACGTGACCAGGCAAAAGGCCATCTGTAGAGCCAAGCCCGCGACAGCCTCGACGGTAATCTCGCGGTCGAGCGTGGCGATGCCGTATGCCATGGCAAGGACCGAGCCCATGAGCGGGCAGATGAGCATGGCGCCTACAATGGCGATATCCGAGTCGATATCGAGGCCGATGCTCGCAATCAACATGGCAATGATCAGGATGCATAAGTGCGAGCCGGTCAGGCGCGCCCCGTTTACAAAGCGCTTGCGAATCACGTGATAGGGCGCACGACCCTCGCGAATGTTGAATGCCTGCTTTAGAAAGCGGCTTGCGTTCTCCATGGCCTCGCTGTGAGCGGGGCGGATGCCATGGCGCCGATGATGGCGCTCACGCAGTCGCTTGAGCTGTTGTTTGTCGAGTTCCATGTCCACCTCGTATTGCCGCAGGAACGCGGGTGCGTTCGCAGCATGTACTCTACACCGTGACGGGCGGGGCGGTCATCTTGACATGGAACTTAGGCCAGCAGGCAAAGGAAGACAGGCCACATGCGAGTGCTGCTGAGGGTTTCGGCAGATACAAAAAAGCGCGGGGCCGGATAGTCTCCGACCCCGCGCTCTGTACGGGTACGTTGTTGTTGGGTTTAGCCCAGCAGGCTCAGGCCAACAGAGACAAACGCCAGGATAACGCCGACGATAGACTCGCCACCGAGCAGGCCGCTGGCGACGACCAGGCCCTGCTCCTGGAAGGCGGCATCCTTGGCGGCCTTCTCCTCGTCCGAAAGACCGGCCTCGGCGTCGCGGTGAGCGGCCCACTTGTCGTAGGCGAGCTTAACGCAGGAGCCCAGGAAGGCCGTAAGCGACATGTAGAACGGCAGGTACACGCCTAGACCGATCATCATGGCCGGAATGCCGAGCCAGTACATGACGATGCCGGCGATAAAGCCGCCTGCGAACCACGGTACGCTCGGGATGCCCGAGACCATGGTGGCGACCACACTTGCCTGCGCGGCAACGAAGCTCTTGTCGGGACCAAAGGCGTCCGGACCATAGGCGGTGACGAGCGCGACCATGACGGCGGCGGCGACCAGGGCGCCCACGATGCCGCCGATGGCCTGGCCGACCCACTGTGCGCGCGGGTTGGTGCCCAGCACGGCACCGGCCTTAAAGTCGTTCATGACGTCGCCCGCAAGGCCGCACGCTACGGCCACGATGCCGGCGATAAAGAACAGCTTGACCTGAGCGAGCTGCGCGAAGGCTGCCACGATGAGCATGACGATGAGGCCGAAGATCTCCATGGGGTCGATACCCGTCTGCCCGCAGCTCTGCGCACTCATGATGGTGGTGACAAAGGTGAACAGCGTGACGATGACGGCTGGAACGGGACCAAGGTCGAGCGCGATGGCGACGATCACGGCGATGGCGGCGGCGCCCAGGCCGATGATGCCGGCGTCGAGCTTAAGGGAGCCCGAGATGAGCGACTGCTCGTCGGTGTCGGTGGAGCTGTCGGCGGCGAGGCCGCGGACGATACCGGCGACCTGCGGCAGGATGTCCTTGAGGACGACGGCGACGCCAAAGCCCATCATGAGGCCCATACCCAGGGACTTGACGATGCCCTGTGCGGTCATAACGTCAAACAGACCGGCAGCGGTGCCGCCGACGATGATGCCAAAATTGCCCAGCAGCGCGCCGGCAAACCAGAAAGCGACCGGGGCGAAGCCCACGAGGAAGCCGACGGAGAGCAGCATGGGCGAGTTGTAGATGGCAAAGGTCACGCCGGGGATGTTGAGCGTGCACAGCATACTGGGCACAATGCCCAGGGCGTCGCGAAGCACGCTGTAGATGCCCGCGATGGCCATGGAGCCAAAGAGCTGCTTGCCGGTCTTGCCGCCGGCCTCGGTGGCGCGCAGGGTCTGAGCTGCGGCGTTGCCGGTGGGGAACTCAAGCGCGGCGTCCACGATAAAGTGACGGTGGATGAGCGCCGTGGCCAGCAGGCCCAGGATGGTGCCGGCGAGTGCCACGATAAACATGTCGAGCCAGCTGATCTGGTCGGCATAGCCCAGCATCCAGGCGCCCGGGATGGTGAACGCCAGACCGCCGGCGACCATGGCGCCTGCGGACATGATGGTGTGGGTGACGTTTGCCTCGTTGAGGCTGGCGTTGCCCATGAGCTTAAGGAAGAACAGCGAGATGACGGCAGCGAAGACGATCGGCCAGGGGAGTGCGCCCATCTTGAGGGCGGTGTAGGCCGAGCTTGCCGTGATGATCACGCAGCCAAGGACGCCGATGACGACGCCGCGCAGCGTAAGTTGCCCGCGCATCGAAGCGCGGTTCGAGGGATTGCTCATATAAAACTCCTTTGCGTATATCCGCTTCCCCCGGGAGCGCCGCTACGGATACGGCGCGGGAAGTCGGGTTACCAAGGGCCGCCGCGTGAGCACGCGCGCGACCGCGCACCAGTATAGCGGCACGGCAGTTCATTTGGGACGGGGCTTTTTTAGCTGCCCCGAGCGAAACCGAAGGATGATTATTCTGGGACGGGGATTAAAAAATCATTAGGTACACAATGATTTTTAAATCCCCGTCCCAGAATAATCATCGGGATATACTGCTGGGCAGACGAAAGGAGCGCCGACGATGCTTAATGGGTGCGCATATATATTGACGGTCGACGTGGGCAACACGTTCATTCGCTTTGGCCTGTTTGCAGAGGATTCGGCCGCGGCGCAGGAATGTCCGCTTGGGACGTGCGAGATCACGACGCCGGCCCGTATTACGGCCGACGAGGCTCGCATGCGACTTGTGCAGGTTATGGGCGCG
>USPH01000244.1 GCA_900556515.1 uncultured Collinsella sp. | reverse complement strand
AGCGTCAGATGTGTATAAGAGACAGGTCCACAGGGCTGTAACCCGAAAGGAATGACATGGGCAACTTGAACAATGGCGCGCTCGAGCGCAACGACTCACGTCGCGTGGCACTGGTCACGGGCGGCTCGCGGGGTATCGGCCGCGCCTGCGCTATCGGTCTGGCGGAGGATGGCTACGATATCGCCGTCGTCTATGCCGGCAGCGTCGATGCGGCGCGCGAGACGTGCGACGCCTGCGAGGCGGCTGGCGCCACGGCGCGCTCATATCAATGCGACGTGGCCGACCCCGCTGCCGTCAACGCGTGCGTGGAAGCGGTCCTCAACGACTTTGACTCCATTTGGGCGCTCGTCAACAACGCTGGCATCACCCGCGATGGCCTGCTCATGCGCATGGGCGATGACGCCTTCGATCGCGTGCTCGATGTCAACCTTAAAGGAACGTTTAACACGACGCGCGCGCTCACCAAGACCTTTATGCGCCAGCGCGGCGGCTGCGTCGTCAACATGAGCTCGGTTGTGGGCCTGATGGGCAATGCCGGGCAGGCCAACTACGCTGCCTCCAAGGCGGGCGTGATCGGCCTGACCAAGGCGGTGGCGCGCGAGCTTGCGCCCCGCGGTGTACGAGTGAACGCGGTCGCCCCCGGGTTTGTCGAGACAGATATGACGGCAAAGCTTTCGGAAAAGGTTCGTGCGGCAACCGAGGAGCAGATTCCCCTTAAGCGCATGGCGCGCCCCGAGGAAGTGGCCGGCGTGGTGCGCTTTTTGGCGAGCGATGCGGCTTCCTACATTACGGGCGAGGTTGTACGCGTTGACGGCGGAATGGCGATGTAGAAATCAGGGCCGAAGAACGGCTTGGATGAGGAGACCATGATGGAACAGAGAGTTGCAATCACCGGCATAGGTGCCGTATCGCCGCTCGGCAACACCGCGCTTGCCACCTGGGCGGCAATGTGCGCTGGCACGTGCGGCATCGGCCCGATTACGCACTTCGATACCGATGCATTTGCCGTCAAGGTGGCGGCCGAGGTCAAGGGCTTTGACGGCAACGAGTACTTTGGCAAGCGTGACGCCAAGCATCTGGACCCCTGCGTTCAGTTTGCGATGGCGGCTTCGGACGAGGCAATGCACGATGCGGGCTTTGATGTCGAAGGCGCCATCGATCGCGAGCGCCTGGGCGTCTACGTGGGCTCGGGCGTGGGCGGCATGACGACGCTCGTCAATAACGTCCATACGATTGCCGACCGTGGGCCCCGCCGCGCATCGCCTTACATGATCGCGATGATGATCCCCAACATGGCATCGGGCAACATCGCAATCCGTCACAAAGCAAAGGGGCCGACCCTGCCCGTGGTGACCGCGTGCGCCACCTCGGCCCATGCGGTGGGCGAGGCGTTCCGCGCCATCAAGCACGGCTATGCCGACGCGATCCTCGCGGGCGGCGCCGAGGCTGCAATTATCCCCGATGCCGTTGCGGGCTTTACGTCCTGCCGCGCATTGACCACCAACCCCGATCCCGCGACGGCCTGCCGTCCGTTCGATGCAGACCGCGACGGCTTTGTGATGGGCGAGGGCGCCTGCGTGCTCGTGCTCGAGAGCATGGAACATGCGCAGACGCGCGGTGCGCACATTTATGCCGAGGTCGTGGGCTACGGCAACACCGATGATGCCTATCACATCACGAGCCCTGATCCCGAGGCTGCCGGCATTGCCCGCGCGATATCGCTGGCGGTGACCGAGGGCGACGTCAAGCCATCCGAGGGTCTCTACATCAATGCCCACGGCACATCGACCAAGCTCAACGATTCGTCCGAGACGGCGGGCATTAAGCGTGCGCTCGGCGAGGACGCGGCGCGCGCCGCGCACGTCTCGTCGACTAAGTCGATGACCGGCCACATGATCGGTGCCACGGGCGCCATCGAGGTCATGGCCTGCGCCATGGCGCTCGAGCAGGGCGTGGTGCCGCCGACCATTAACTACCGCACGCCCGATCCCGCCTGCGATCTTGACTACACGCCCAATCGCGCAGTTCGCGCCGACCTTACCTGGGCGCTTTCGACCAACCTAGGCTTTGGCGGGCACAACGCCGCCATCGCGCTGCGTAGATATACGAGGAGCTAGAGCATGGATTCCAAAAGACTTGCCGAGATAGCCGATGTTATGGAGGACCGTGGCCTCACGCGCGTACGCGTTGAGGAGCCCGATGGCACCGCGGTCGAACTCGAGCGCGCGAGCGCCGCACAGCCGGTTGCCGTGCCCATGCCCATGCCGAGCGCTATGGCCGCTCCAGTTGCAGCTCCCACAGTCGCGCCTGCCGCACCGGAGCCCGCCGCGCAGACACCTGCCGCCGCACCGGAGCCCAAGGGCACCGAGGTGACCGCTCCCATGGTCGGTGTTTTCTATGCTGCCCCGGCGCCGGGCGACGAGCCGTTTGTGCACGTGGGCTCTAAGGTCAAGGCCGGCGAGACCCTCTGCATCATCGAGGCCATGAAGGTTCTCAACGAGGTGACGGCCGAGGCAGACGGCGAGGTGCTCGAGATCTGCGTGGCCGACGGCGACCTCGTGGAGTTTGGCAGCTGCCTCATGAGAATCGGATAGGTGATATCCATGAACAAAGAAGAGCTAAAGAAGCTGTTGCCGCATCGCGAGCCGATGCTTTTGCTCGACGAAGCCGAGCTGGTGGGCGACGAGGCCCACGGCAAGATCACGATTACGGGTGACGAGTACTTTTTGCAGGGGCATTTTCCGGGAAACCCGGTGGTCCCCGGCGTGATTCAGTGCGAGATGCTCGCCCAAAACTGTTGCGTGCTGCTGATGGGCGATGAGGAAGCGCGCGGCGCGACGCCGTTCTACACGAGTCTGGACAAGGTGCGCTTTAAGCGTCCGGTGCGCCCGGGCGCTGTCTCTTATACACATCTGACGCTG
>USPH01000243.1 GCA_900556515.1 uncultured Collinsella sp. | reverse complement strand
TTCGAGGCCGAGCGCAAAATGGATTCTAAAAAACACCTTGCCAAATAGGAGCGTCAGGACGCAAGAAGCCCTCGCCGCACGAAGTGCGCAGCGAGGGCTTCTTGCATGTCCGAGGACGCGCCGGGAGGGAACTTGCTCTCTGCCCGGATAGGTAAGACAGCTTACGCGACGGTGTAAACCCAGTTGTGCTTGTCCTCGACAGCACCGGACTGGATGCCCGTCAGGGTCTCGCGGAGCTTCTTCATCACGGGGCCGATCTCGGTGTAGCCAGCCGGGAAGGTCACGGTCTCGTCGGCGCCGTAAACCTTGTTGTCGATCTCGCCAACCGGGGAGATGACGGCAGCGGTGCCGCACAGGCCGCACTCCACAAAGGTGCCGGCCTTGACCTCGGCCCACTCGACGGGACGCTGGTCAACGGTCATGCCCAGGTCCTGAGCAACCTGAACAAGCGAACGACGGGTGATAGAGGGCAGGATGGAGTCGGTGTGCGACTGCGGAACGACGAGCGTGCCGTCCTCCTTCACGAACAGGACGTTGGCGCCGCCGGTCTCCTCGACATAGGTGCGGGACTCGGAGTCGAGATACAGGTTCTCGGCATAGCCCTCGCGATGGGCCTCCATCGTGGGCTTAAGGGACATGGCGTAGTTCAGGCCGGCCTTGATGTTGCCGGTGCCGTGCGGTGCGGCGCGGTCGTACTCGGAAACGCGCAGCTTAACGGGCTTAAGGCCACCCTTAAAGTACGGACCGACCGGGGTCACGAGAATGCGGAACGTGTACTCAGGAGCGGGAGCCACGCCGATCACGTCACCGGAGCCGATCATAAACGGACGCACGTACAGGGTCGCGCCGGAACCGAAGGGCGGAACCCAGGCGGCGTTGGCAGAGACGACCTGCTTGACGGCCTCGACGAACTTGTCCTTGGGGAACGAGGGCATCTCGAGGCGCTGCGCAGAGTTATACATGCGCTCGGCGTTCATGTCGGGACGGAAGCAGACGATGCTGCCGTCCTCGGCTGTATAGGCCTTCAGGCCCTCAAAGACCTCCTGGCAGTAATGGAAGATGCCGCCGCACTCGGAGACATGCAGGGTATGGTCGGTGGTCAGGCCGCCCTCGTCCCACTCGCCATCCTTCCAATGGGCCTCGTAGCTGTAATCGGTCTTCATGTAGCCAAAGCCGAGGCTACCCCAATCGATATCCTTCTTCTCGACAGTCATATGTCGCTCCTTACATACACAGTTGCAAACTCGCGAACCCGCACGCAAGGACCGAGGCCGACCGCGTCGCAATGTCGCACGCCCGGAGCGTAGAGCCGGACGGGACACGCGAACGGCATCAAAGCCGATGGCACGTCGATTCGCATGCACGAGATTGTACTCCGCACGCGCGTCGGATAAAACGTTATTCTTTAACTAAGTAAAGTATTTTCATTTGACCGAAACTAAAGAGGCCCGCCACCGTAAGCGGTGACGGGCCTCAACTGCACGGTTTGCGCGCTGGCTCGAGCTACGCGTTCTTTTTGCCCAGCTTAGCCTTAACCAGACCGACCACGGTCGGGATGATCGACACGGCAACGATGCCGATAATCAGCAGCTCAAAGTGCTCCTGCACAAAGGGAATGCCACCAAAGAAGTAGCCCAGCAGTGTAAAGACCGTCGACCAGGTAATGCCGCCCAGCACGTTAAAGACGACAAAGTTGCGCCAGTGCATGCCGCCCATGCCGGCGATAAAGGGCACAAAGGTGCGGATAAACGGGAAGAAGCGACCCAGGAAGATGGCCAGGTGACCCCACTTGTCCAAGAAATCCTCGGACTTTTTGATGCGCTCGGGCGTCATGGCCTTGACCTTGCCCGAAGCGATGATCTTTTTGCCAAAGAAGTGACCGATCATAAAGTTGCACTGATCACCCAAAATGGCAGCCGCCCATGCGGTGGCCAGAAGCGCCACGATGTTAAAGCCACCGTTGTGGGCAAAGAAGCCCGAAGCAAACAGCAGCGAATCACCGGGAAGGAACGGGAAGAACACCACACCCGTCTCGATAAAGATGATTAGGAACACGCAGCCGTAAGCCATAAGCGGGCCGGCGGCGATCCAGCTGGCAATCGCGGTGCGCGGGTCTTTGAGCAGCTCGGCGATAAAATTGATGAAACCCATGAAGTAAAACCTCTCAGTTGTGGGCGCGGATACGTCTAAGTTGACCAGTATACGGTTGCGGCGCCCCCTCGTGCGCAACCCCACAAAAGCATGACTCCATTACCAGCAAGTTTGCATAACTCATAACTGACACTTGTCGTGCAAAGCCGCCAAGATTGTTCTTCCTAATCCCTAGCGAATCGCTATACTTTATTGAATCGCATTGCCATGGCGCTAAGGGAGGGCGGCCGGTGAGCTTTATCAATACCATTCGCGAGGACATCAAGACCGTCCAAGCGCAAGACCCCGCCGCGCAAAGTGCCCTGGTCATCTTCCTTTCCTATCCTGGTCTGCACGCCAAGTGGAACCACGTGCCCGAGCACTGGCTCTGGGAGCACGGTCATCGCTCGCTCGCCCGTGTGCTCTCGCAAATCACCCGCCACATCACCGGCGTCGAGATTCATCCCGCCGCGCAGATCGGCAAGCACTTCTTTATCGACCACGCCATGGGCGTCGTCATCGGCGAAACCACCGTCGTGGGCGACAACTGTGTGCTTTACCAGGGCGTTACGCTCGGCGGCACCGGCAACGAGACCGGCAAACGCCACCCAACGCTCGGCGATAACGTCACCGTGGGCACGGGTGCCAAGGTGCTCGGCAACATTCACATCGGCAACAACGTCAAGATCGGCGGCAACTCGGTCGTCGTTAAGGACGTGCCCGACAACTGCACCGTCGTGGGCCTGTCTCTTATACACATCTGACGCTGCCGACGAAGCTAGAAGTGTAGA
>USPH01000242.1 GCA_900556515.1 uncultured Collinsella sp. | reverse complement strand
GGGTCAGCCCGTGGGAGGCCAGGGCGCCGCTGACCGGTGGACGGCACCGAGCCGTGCGCTTGAACTTGGAAGGGGGAGGCCTCGCGGCCTCCCCCTTTTTGCGTTATATACATGTTGTGCTTTGGGACCTAGCTTCCTCGTATGCGCTCTTACTGTTTGGC
This sequence comes from uncultured Collinsella sp., assembly GCA_900556515.1. Taxonomy (GTDB): domain Bacteria; phylum Actinomycetota; class Coriobacteriia; order Coriobacteriales; family Coriobacteriaceae; genus Collinsella. The sequence continues at coordinate 2,775 of USPH01000242.1, read as the reverse complement.
TGTTTTTTGAGTCCATCTAGTTTATTTGAGCGATAATTACTCGCATTGGCGTTAGGGAGGGCTTGATGTTTACCGTATTTGTCTTGGGCAATATTGCTTCGGGTAAGTCGACTGCCTGCCGCTATTTCGAATCTCGTGGCGCTATGCTTATCGATCTGGATGAGCTTGCAAAATCGCTGTATGTGCCGGGCTCTGATATCGTCAATGCTCTCGCGGATGAATTCGGTTGGGACATTTTGGATGAGGAAGGCGGCATTCGCCGCAGTATCCTCGCTTCTCGAGCTTTCGCTTCTCCTGATTCGGTCGCACGGCTCAATGGCATCGTGCATCCCGTTCTGATTGAACAGCTTTCGCTTAGGATTCTCGATCCGGTTTGTTGTACGGTTTCATCTCCCCGTTATCCCTTTGCGGTGGTCGAGGTTTCAGCTCCGACTGGTTTTGAGGATGCATTTGGCTTGGCTGATGAAATTCTGGTCATTAGCGCCCCTTTGTCAGTTCGTCGCGAGCGCGCTATTCAACGTGGCATGGAGCCATCTGATTTCGATGCCCGTTCTGCTTGCCAGCCCGATGAGTCTGCGCTGTGCAATCTCGCTACAACGGTGATTGATAATTCGGCAGCCGATAATTCGCTCTTTGAGCAGCTTGACTCATGGCTTGCATGCCACGGGTTTATAGATACTCCGGATAAGGAGGAGGCCGATGCCTAAGGCACGTTTCTTTACGTGGTATCGCGTGGCGCCACTTGCCGTTGTGTTCGTCTTCGGCCTTATTTCGCTCGTCTACTCGTGTGCTCCTGCCGCTTTCTTTAAGCCGCTGTATCCGATTGACTACGAGGCGTATGTAAAGCAATCCAGTATTTCGCATAATCTGGATCCGTATCTGGTGTGCGCTGTCATTAAGTCGGAATCGAATTGGGATCCCGAGGCCGAGTCGAATCAGGGCGCTCAGGGATTGATGCAGCTGATGCCCGAGACTGCCCAGGACATGATCGCCAAGGGCCTTGTCGACGGAGGGGAGTATTCGGTCGACAATCTTAACGATCCGGCTACGAATATCGAGTTTGGCTGCGCATACCTCTCGTATCTTCTCGCCTATTTCAACGGGTCGACGGATAGTGCCATCGCCGCCTATAACGCCGGTATGGGCAATGTCGACGGATGGGCGCAGCAGAACACGTCACTCCATAATGCGATTACCTTCCCTGAAACTCAGGCTTATCTGATTCGCGTCAATAATACCTGGGTTCGATATAAGACTCTCTATCCCGATCGGTTCGTATAGGACTAAGCCCACCGCCTGCGTATACTGCAGATGTACGAGTTAGGAGTATCCATGGCGGAATTTGAAGTAGAACGCGTTGGTGGTGAACTTAAGCGCTTTGGCGTTGAGGGCGCTGATGTGCCGTTTAAGGTCGTGTCTCCATACGAGCCCGCTGGTTCCCAGCCTAAGGCCATTGAGTCACTTGTGCGGGGCGTGAGGGACGGAGACCGCTATCAGGTTTTGCTGGGCGTGACTGGTTCGGGCAAGACCTTCACGATGGCAAAGACTATTGAGGCCCTGGGAAAGCCGACGCTGGTCATGGCCCCCAATAAAACGCTCGCTGCTCAGCTTGCGAGCGAGCTCAAAGAGTTCTTTCCCAACAACGCTGTGGTCTACTTCGTCTCGTACTACGACTACTATCAGCCCGAGGCGTATGTGCCGCAAAGCGATACATATATCGAGAAAGACTCCTCGATTAACGAAGAGGTCGAGATGCTGCGCCATCAGGCGACCGCGTCACTGCTCTCTCGACGTGATGTGATCGTTGTCGCATCGGTCTCGTGTATCTATGGCATTGGCTCTCCTGAGGACTATGCGGGTCTGGCTCCAAACGTCGACAAGAAGGTGCCGCTCGAGCGCGATGACTTTATCCATGCACTTATCGACATTCAATATGATCGCAATGACTATGACCTGGCACGTGGCACGTTCCGCGTGCGCGGCGATGTTGTTGACGTGTATCCGCCTTATGCCGAGCATCCGTTGCGGTTTGAGTTCTTTGGCGACGAGGTCGAGCTGATTGCCGAGATCGATGAGGTCACCGGTGAGATGCTTCGTGAGTACGAGGCCATCCCCGTATGGCCGGCATCGCACTACGTGACCGAGAAGCCGAAGGTCAAGGCGGCTCTGAAATCGATCAGCGAAGAATGCGAGAAGCGCGTGGCGGAGCTCAAGGCGACCGACAAGTTGCTCGAGGCGCAGCGTCTGCAGCAGCGTACCGATTATGATCTTGAGATGCTCGAGACGATGGGCTTTTGCAACGGCATCGAGAACTACTCGCGTCATCTGGACGGTCGCAAGCCGGGTGAGCCGCCGTTTACCCTAATCGATTACTTTCCCAAGGATATGCTCTGCATCATCGATGAGAGCCATGTGACGGTGCCGCAGATTCGCGGCATGCACGAAGGTGACCGCTCGCGTAAGGTGACGCTGGTGGAACACGGTTTTCGCCTGCCCTCGGCGCTCGATAACCGCCCGCTTCGTTTCGATGAGTTTGAGGCAAGGATCCCCCAGTTTATCTATGTTTCGGCCACGCCGGGCGACTACGAGCTGCGGGTGAGCCAAAACGACGTGGAGCAGATTATTCGTCCGACCGGCCTGCTCGACCCCAAGATTGACGTGCGTCCAGTTCGCGGTCAGATTGACGATCTTGAGGACGAGATTCGCGAGCGCGTTGCCCGCAAGGAGCGCGTGCTGGTGACCACGTTGACCACTGTCTCTTATACACATTCTCCG
>USPH01000241.1 GCA_900556515.1 uncultured Collinsella sp. | reverse complement strand
CTAGCTTCGTCGGCAGCGTCAGATGTGTATAAGAGACAGGAGATCGCCGCACACGAAGACGGCGATCTCGGCGCAAACGAGCTGCGCATATCGGGTCTCGAGTTCCTGTTGAGCCATCACGCTGAAACCGCCCTTCCTCTCCTGGACAGTGGGCCCGAAGCATAACGCACGCCGCGCCGAGCCCGTGGGGCCCGAGGCGGCGTGCGCATCATAGCGATGAACCCGGTTGCGTCCTACGCGCGCGTACGGGTCTCCTCAACGACCTTGGCAATGAACTCATCGACGGCCATCGGAACGGTCTCGTTGGAACGGTCGCGGACGGAGATGTTGCCGGCCTCGACCTCCTTCTCGCCCAGGATGAGCATGTAGGGCACGCGGTCGATGCTGCGGGCCTCGCGGATCTTGTAGCCGATCTTCTCGTCGCGGTCGTCGCAGACCACGCGAATGCCGGCCTCCTCCAGCTTGGCGCACACCTCATGAGCGTAGTCGCGGCTCTTCTCAGAGACGGGAAGCGCCTTGACCTGCACGGGAGCCAACCAGGTGGGGAACTTGCCCGCAAAGTGCTCAATCAGAATACCGATGAAGCGCTCGATGGAGCCAAAGCACACGCGATGCAACATGATGGGACGCTTCTTGGTGCCGTCGGCGTCCACGTACTCCAGATCAAAGTTGAGCGGCATCTGGAAGTCGAGCTGAACGGTACCGCACTGCCAGGTACGGCCGAGCGAGTCCTCCAGGTGGAAGTCGATCTTGGGACCGTAGAAGGCGCCGTCGCCCTCGTTGACCTCGTAGTCCATGTGCAGCTGCTCCAGAGCGGTGCGCAGGCCCTCCTCGGCGCGAGCCCAGTCCTCGTCCGAGCCCATGGAGTCCTCGGGGCGGGTGGAAAGCTCAACGTGATACTTAAAGCCAAACTTCTGATACACGGAGTCGATGAGGTTGACCACGCCCACGATCTCGTCGGTCAGCTGGTCGGGACGCACAAACAGGTGGGCGTCGTCCTGGTTAAAGCAGCGCACGCGGAACAGGCCGTGCAGGGCACCGCGCAGCTCGTGGCGGTGCACCAGGCCAATCTCGCCGGCGCGGATGGGCAGCTCGCGGTAGGAGTGCGGCTTGGAGGCGTACACCAGCACGCCGCCCGGGCAGTTCATGGGCTTAATGCAGTACTCTTCGTCGTCGATGACGGTAGAGTACATGTTGTCCTTGTAGTGATCCCAGTGGCCCGAGGTCTTCCACAGCTGCTTGTTCATGATGAGCGGCGTGGAGATCTCCACGTAGCCGGCCTTGTGGTGAATCTCGCGCCAGTAGTCCAGCAGCGTGTTCTTAAGGATCATGCCGTTGGGCAGGAAGAACGGGAAGCCGGGAGCCTCGTCGCGCATCATAAAGAGGTCCATCTCGCGGCCAATCTTGCGGTGGTCGCGCTTCTTGGCCTCCTCCAGCATGTGCATGTGCTCGTCGAGCTCTTCCTTGGTAGCAAAGGCGACGCCGTTGATGCGGGTGAGCATCTTGTTGTCCTTGTCGCTCTTCCAGTAGGCGCCAGAGACGCCAGTGAGCTTAAAGGCTTTGAGGGCCTTGGTGTAGCAGATGTGGGGGCCGACACACATATCGATGTAGTCGCCCTGCTGGTAGAAGGTGATGCGGGCGTCGTCGTCCAGGTCGCCGATGTGCTCGACCTTGTACTTCTCGCCGCGCTCCTCCATAAGGGCGATGGCCTCGGCGCGGGGCTTCTCGTACACGGTGAACTTGAGGTTCTCCTTGACGATCTTCTTCATCTCGGCCTCGATCGCGGGGAAGTCGTCCTCGCTGATCTTGACGCCCTCGGGCAGGTCGACGTCGTAGTAGAAGCCGTTATCGGTCGCGGGGCCGTAGGCAAAGTCGGCCTCGGGGTACAGGCGCTTGATGGCCTGCGCCATGATGTGCGCGGCAGAGTGACGGATGACGTGCGTGACCTCGTCCTGCGGGAGCTCGGCCACCGAACCGTCATTGTAGAGTGCCTTCATGGGTATGTTTTCTCCTCTCGGATGCCTGGTGCAAGTGCGTGCGATGCGCTCGGCGTTTTTGACTTGCATCATTATAGGCAGGTTGCCTTGGTATACAAGCGCCCGCCGCACCTTAATGGCACGGCGGGCGATTTTCTACGCATGCTTCATCGCGTGGGAGCGGGGTGTAAGGCGAGCGTGGCTTACGGCGTGCCCGTGGCTTGCGGCCGGCCCGGCGATGGATGCGCTACTGGATGCGAGTTCGGCAGTAGGGGCAGACCTTCCAGTGCGCATCGAGCGGGCGATGGCAGCTGGGGCATACGTTGCGAACCTGGGTATCGCACACCGGGCAGACGACGAAATCCTTCTCGATGGGCGCGCCGCACTGCGGGCAGGTGCCGTACTGGGCAAGCTGGCGCTCGCGCAGGGCCATGTCCAGCTCCTGCTCCTCGCGGTCGGACGCGTAGGAGTGCGGACGCAGGACCAGGTAGGCGATGAGGCCCACAAACGGGATGAGGGCGATGATGCCCCATGCCACGTAGGCGCTGGCGCCGCGGCGGCGAGCGTCAATGAACACATATACGACCGACAGCACATACAGGGCGATGATAAAGCCAACGAAAGCATAGACGACGCCCATAAGCTGCGGCGACATGAGCTCGGAGATGTACTTGGACATTGGGGGTACCTTTCGGAATATTTACATTTCGGACAAGTTTACCACGGGGTTTGTTTATATGGGACCACGGCTAGGGGCGGGGCCGGCGCGGACACAAACATCTCAATCTGTAGCAGGTGGGGGCGGAATTTCCTTCTTCCTGTTACAGATCAAGACAAAGGGAAACGTCCAATCTCAATATCTCAATCTGTAACAGTAACTCGGCAAAACGGGGCCAAGATGTTACAGATCAAGACAGAAGCTGTCTCTTATACACATCTCCGAGCCCTCGAGACATGCGCAGATCTCGTATGCCG
>USPH01000240.1 GCA_900556515.1 uncultured Collinsella sp. | reverse complement strand
TACCAAGAGGATTGCTGATTGCCATGCGTGGCTGTTGACATTTCCTTTTGCAAGTTTTGGTATTTTTTGCAAGTTTTGCTAATTTTTGCAAATTTTGCTAACGACAGTACCAGGCCTTTCGCTTGACGAAAAGGCCCAGGCGGTTGTGTCGCCTGGGCCTTTAACTGTTCCTAAATCATGTGCCTGATGAAGAGTTCTGGCTTTTAGTCAAACAGGCTCGGCATGTCGTTTTCTTTCATGAGGGCGCCGGCAGAGGGGAGGCTCTGCGCGGTGAACTTCTCGGCGGAAACGCCGGCGCCGAGGATGTCCTCGGTCGTGCCGACCGTGGTGACCGAGCGGCCCTTCTTGGCCGTGAATGCCTGGACGCCCTGCGTGTTGGTGGTCGTCTTGGTCTTGAGCAACGACGTGTTGAAGTTCATCAGGCGGTAGTCGCTCGAGACCAGTGCAATGTCGCGGTCCTCTTTGAGCACCTGGGCATACAGCAACTTGCTGCCGCCGTAGATGGCGTTTTTGAGGCGCTTGCGGTTGGTCTTGGTGACGTATCCGGAAAGCGCGACGCGCACCACGCGGCCGTTTTCAAAGACAAACAGCGCGTCAGCCTTGTAGTCCTCGGGGTCGATAACCCAGATGACGCTCTCGTCGGGTTCCATCTCAAGATCGGTCGGCAGGTACGAGCCCAGCTGGGCCGACTTGGTGTCCTCAAACTGCGCGACCTTGCACTTGTACACCTGGCTCTTGTTGGTAAACACGAGCAGCTCGTGCGTGTTGGAGGATGGGAACTCGATAAAGGGCTTGTCGCCGTCCTTGTACTTGAGCGTGGCAGCCTTCTTGAGCACACGGTCCGTCATCTTCTTGAGGTAGCCGTCGCGCGAGAGCATGATGGTCACTGGGTACTCCTCGACCTCGGGCTCCAGGCTCACCTCGACAACCTCGTGGGGCTCGATCCTGCCCGTGCGGCGCGGCATCACGTACTTCTTGTTGACGGCGGCCAGCTCGTCGCTGATGACCTTCTTGATATTCTCCTCGCTCGAGAGGATTTCCTCGAGCTCGGCAATCTCGCCTTCGAGCTTGGCGATGTCCTTGGTGCGGTTGAGAATGTACTCCTCGTTGATGTTGCGGAGCTTGAGCTCGGCAACAAACTCGGCCTGGGTCTCATCGATGTCGAAACCCTTCATAAGGTTGGGTACGACCTCGGCCTCGAGCTTGGTGCCGCGGATGATGGCGATGGCCTTGTCGATGTCGAGCAGGATCGCCTCGAGGCCGTGCAGCAGGTGCAGGCGCTCGGACTTTTTACCCAGGTCAAAGTTAATGCGGCGACGCGTGGACTGAATGCGCCACGCAACCCACTCGTGCAGGATCTGGCGCACGCCCATGACGCGGGGATAGCCGTCGACCAGCACGTTGAAGTTGCAAGAGAACGAATCCTGCAGCGTGGTCGAGCGATAGAGCTTGGCCATGAGCTTGTCGGGGTCGACACCGCGCTTAAGGTCGATGGCGATGCGCAAGCCCGAGAGGTCGGTCTCGTCGCGGATATCAGCGATCTCCTTGACCTTGCCCTCTTTGGAGAGCTTGACGATGCGTTCGATGATGACATCGGTCTTGGTGGTGTAGGGGATCTCGTAGACCTCGATGATGCGCTCTTCGGGAATCCAGCGCCAGCGGGAGCGGATCTGGAAGCTGCCAAGGCCGGTCTCGACGATCTTCTCCATCTCCTCGCGGCGATAGATAATTTCGCCGCCGGTCGAGAAGTCGGGCATGGGCATATATTCGAGCAGGTCACAGTTAGGATCCTGCAGGTAGTGCATGGTGGCAGTGCAGACCTCGTTGAGGTTGAAACCGCAGATGTCGGACGCCATGGCGACGCCGATGCCCTTATTGGCCGAGACAAGGATGTTGGGGAACGTGGTGGGCAGCAGGCGCGGCTCCTTCATGGCGCCGTCGTAGCTGTCAACGAAGTCGACCGGGTCCTTGTCGATGTCTTTGAAGATCTCGGCGCTGATGGGGGAGAGCTTGGCCTCGGTATAACGCGAGGCGGCGTAGCTCAGGTCGCCCGAATAGTACTTGCCAAAGTTGCCTTTCGACTCAACGAACGGCGCGAGCAGTGCCTCGTTGCCGGTGGCCAGGCGCACCATCGTCTCGTAAATCGCGGCGTCGCCGTGCGGGTTGAGCTTCATGGTCTGGCCCACGATGTTGGCGCTCTTCTGGCGCTCGCCCTTGAGCAGACCCATCTTGTACATGGTGTAGAGCAGCTTGCGGTGCGAGGGCTTAAAGCCGTCGATCTCGGGGAACGCACGCGAGACGTTGACGCTCATGGCGTAGGGCATGTAGTTGACCTCGAGCGTCTGCGTGATCGGCTGGTCGGTGACCTCGGAGTGCAGGCCGATGACGTTCTCGGCGTTGACCTGCTTTTTCTTTGGCTGGTTCTTCGTCTTCTTCTTTGCCACGATATCCTCTTGAACTTCTTAAGGGCCGTCGTTATCGATTTGCTGCTACTGCAGGTCCAGCTGGTCCAGGTACTCCTTGCCGTGCTCGGAGATATGGCGCTTGCGGCCCGCCTCGTCGTTGCCCAGCAACAGATTGAACATGGTCTCCATCTTGGTGACGTCCTCGGGCTCCACCTTGATCAGGCGACGCGTCTCGGGGTTCATGGTGGTGAGCCACATCATGTCCGGGTCGTTCTCACCAAGACCCTTGGAGCGGTTGATGGAGCACTTTTGGTCGCCAATCTCCTTGAGGATGCCGTTCTTCTCGAGCTCGGTGTAGGCGAAGCAGGTTTTCTCTTTGCAGTTGATCTCGTAGAGCGGCGATTCGGCGATATACACGTAGCCCTCGTCGATAAGCGTGGGCACCAGGCGGTAGAGCATGGTGAGCACAAGCGTGCGGATGTGATAACCGTCGACGTCGGCGTCCGTACAGATGATGACCTTGCTCCAGTTGAGGTTGTCCAGGTCAA
>USPH01000239.1 GCA_900556515.1 uncultured Collinsella sp. | reverse complement strand
CTTCTAGCTTCGTCGGCAGCGTCAGATGTGTATAAGAGACAGACTTAATTCGACAAGCGGAGCACGAAAAGGGGCGGTACACCCCCGCACGTGGACCGTTCCGGAAACTGTATCCCGTTCTGGAGCCAAAAACTGGGCCGTAGTTTCCGCCAAGCATGCCATCCGGAAAGCACGTCCCATTCCGAGTGGCAATTCCGGGTCACAGTTTCCGCTCCAAACAAAAGGCTCCGGCTCGCGATGGGGCCGGGGCCAAAGGCGCAGCATATACAGTTGATGTTGAGCGCGAACAGCCCATCAGCAATGGTCGTCCGCGCCCCACCCTACCCGCGGTTGCGAACGCGGCTGTAGGGCGTATCCACCATGGGCAGATCGGGACGCAGCTTGCCGTCAAATGCGCGATAGGCGTTCTGTACGGCGGGCGCCGTGGGAATCGTTGCGATCTCGCCGATGCCCTTGCCGCCGTATGCCACGGGCAGCAGCTCGTCCTTCTCCACGTAGATGGCATGGATATCCGGGATCTCGGGTGCACGGAACAACCCGAGCGTACCGTACCTTGCCTGGGGCACGCAGTCCTTGAGCGGCCAGTCCTCAGTAAGCGCATAGCCCATACCCATGAGCACGCCGCCTTCGATCTGACCCTGGATGGAGATGGGGTTGACCACCTTGCCGGAATCGTGCGCGGCATAGACCTCGCTCACGCGGCCGTCATCATCCAAAATGACCACATGCGTGGCAAAGCCGTAGCAGATGTGGCTCTTGGGGTTGGGAACATCCGCACCCAGCTTGTCGGTCGGCTCCAGGTACACGTAGCCAAACTCGCATCCCTCGAGTGCCTTGATGGCGGCCGCGGGATCCTGAGGATGCATACCCTGGCCGGCGACGAGTTCCTGTGTACGCAGCTGATAGGCGTGACCGTCGTCGTACTCGATCTTGACGCCGTCGCCATGCGCACTCACGGGAGCATCGGGCGCGGGCTTGCCGGCCTCGATGTCAAGCATGGCATCGCGCAGCAGGAAGGCGGCGCCGCGCACGGCCTCGCCGGTCACGACCGTCTGACGCGAACCAGACGTGGTGCCGGAGTCGGGAGCGTTCTCGGTGGAGCACTCGCCGTTGGCGATGCAGCTCAGCGGCAGGCCGCATGCCTCGGCAACGTCCTGCAAAAAGACGGTGTTGCAGCCCTGGCCGATGTCGGACGTGGCGGCATAGACCACGGCCACGCCGTTCTCGATGCGGATCTTGCAGCGGCCGGCATCGGGCAGGCCCACGCCCACGCCGGCGTTCTTCATGGCGCAGGCGATACCGGCGTGTCCGGGATGCGCATAGTAGGCATCCTTGACCTCGAGCAGCGTCTCCTTCAGCGCCGTGGAGCAATCGGCGATCTGGCCGTTGGGCAAAACCTCACCCGGCTCGATGGCATTACGGTAACGAATCTCCCACGGATCCAGGCCGACCTTCTCTGCCAGCAGGTCGATCAGGCTCTCGAGCGCAAACTCGGACTGGCAAACGCCAAAGCCGCGGTACGCGCCGGCGGGCGGGTTGTTGGTGTAGTAGCCAAAACCGCGAATGTCGGTGTTCTGGTACTTGTAGGGGCCGACGGCATGCGTGCAGGCGCGCTCGAGCACCGGGCCGCACAGCGACGCGTAGGCGCCGGTGTCAAAGTTGATCTCGCAGTCCAGACCGGTAAAGTTGCCCTCGGCGTCGCAGCCCAGCGTAAAGGTGCCGTCCATGGCGTGGCGCTTGGGATGGAACGCGAGCGACTCGGCACGTGTGAGCTTGCACTTCACAGGACGCTGGAGCTTATAGGCAGCAAGCGCGGCCAGGTGCTGGATCGAAACGTCCTCCTTGCCGCCAAAACCGCCGCCCACAAGCATGGTCTCGACAACCACACGCTCGGGCTCGTTGTCCCAGCCAAACATGTGGGCGCACTCTTTGCGCGTATCGTAGGCACCCTGGTCGGTCGACTGCACCTTGACGCCGTTCTTGTACGGGAAGGCGACGGCGCACTCGGGCTCCAAGAAGGCATGCTCGGTAAAGGGCGTGGTAAAGCGCTGCGTCACGGTGAACGCGCTCTCCGCTAGCGCCTTGGCGGCGTCGCCGCGCGTCACGTGACGGCTCTGGCACACGTTGTCCTTGAGTTCCACCGTGTTGCCAAAGGCAAAGAAACTGTCATGCAGGCGCGGGGCGTCGGCAGCCCTAGCCTCGACAATGTTGCGCACGGGCTCCAGCGGCTCGTAATCAATCTTTACGAGCTTCTTAGCCTTCTCGAGCGTCGCCTCGTCCTCGGCAACCACCAGCACGATGGCGTCACCCACGCAGCGGGTGATATCGCCCTGGGCGATCATGACATCCCAGTCCTGGATAAGGTGGCCGACCTGGTTGACCGGCACGTCCTCGGCGCGCAGGATGCCCACCACACCGGGCAGGGCCTCGGCCTTGGAGGTATCAATGGAGAGCACGCGGGCGCGCGGATACTTGGAGCGCACGGCGCTAGCATAGGTCAGGCCCGGCTGATCGAGCTCGTCGATGTCGTCGGGATACTTGCCCTCGCCGAGCACCTTCTTGCGCACGTCGATGCGGAAGGCGCGCTTGCCCACACCGTAGTCGTCGCCGCGCTCCAGGTCCTCGTCGATCTGCTTTTCGCCGCGGAGCACCGCAGCTGCCAGCGAAATGCCCTCGATGATCTTCTTGTAGCCGGTGCAGCGGCACACGTTGCCCCGGATGGCCTTTTTGATCTCCGCCTCGGTGGGGTTGGGGTTCTGATCCAGCAGGGCCTTGCCCACGGTGTCGGCATCGGTCTTGACGGTGAACGTCACCTTGCCGCCGTCCTTGTCCACCACCTCCATAGTGAAGGACTTGGCGCCCTCACCGATGGTGGCGCCGTCCTTGGCCACGCCGTTTACCACGCCATTGTCCTTCTGGCCGCAGCCCACCATCACCAGCACCATTACCAGAGCC
>USPH01000238.1 GCA_900556515.1 uncultured Collinsella sp. | reverse complement strand
CTCGTCTCGCGTTCGGGTGAAAACACTCGCATGCTCGATAACGATTTGGCTAAGCTTGCCCAGATGGTCGAGGCGCCCCAGATTGAGCTTGCCGACGTTGAGCGCTGGATCGTACGTACGGCCGAGGTTCAACCCTGGGACTTTCTCAATGCGGTCTCGGCTCGCGATATGCAGCGTTCGCTCGAGCTCTTTAAGCTTCTGCCCTCCAAGAGCTACGTGTGGACCTATACGCTGCTATGCGGTCGCATCCGTGAGCTGATCGTTGCCAAGGCGCTCGATGCGCGCGGACAGGGTCGTGAGCTCGCCGCAATGCTCAAGCTCCAGTCCTGGCAGGTCAAGAATCACCTGACCTGGGCACGTCGCTTTTCGATGGCAGAGCTCGTCGCAGCGCTCGAGGGTGCGGTCGATGTGGAGCTCGCGCTTAAGGGTTCGGCCGATTCTCAGACCGCGCTTTTGCTCTGGATTACGAACATCTTGAGAAAATCGTGATGATACCTGCCTATTTGACAAATTCGTTCTATCCCTTTGAGGGGGAGCGTGCTATAGTAGGCGCTTGCATGACCTCACCGTGTCTCAGAGGTGTCATACATTTTTTGCAAGGAACTCGAAAGGAACTCCAGAAGTGGCAAACATCAAGTCTCAGAAGAAGCGTATCCGCACCAATGAGGCAGCTCGCATGCGTAACAAGGCTGTCAAGTCCGAGCTCAAGACGCTGACCAAGCACGTCCAGTCCGCCGTCGCCGAGGGCGACGCCGAGAAGGCCCAGGCTGCCCTCAAGACCGTCACCAAGCGTCTCGACATGGCTGCCGCCAAGCATGTTATCCACAAGAACCAGGCTTCCAACCGCAAGTCCGGTCTTGCCAAGCTCGTGAACAGCATCAACGCCTAAGTTGTAAATTTCACACCACACAGATTACGCGCATAAATGGAGCCTGTTTTATGGAACAGGCTCCATTTTTTGTACCGCTCGGGTAAGATAGTCCGCATGAATACTTCAATTGACATTTCCCACATCCGCAACTTCTCAATCGTTGCGCACATCGACCATGGCAAGTCCACGATCAGTGACCGCATCCTCGAGCTCACCCATACCGTCGACGAACGCGACATGGAGTCGCAGCTGCTCGACACCATGGATATCGAGCGCGAGCGCGGCATTACGATCAAGTCCAATGCCGTCCGCGTTTCCTATGACGCCGACGATGGTGAGACGTATCAGTTCAATCTGATCGATACGCCGGGCCACGTTGACTTTACCTACGAGGTCTCGCGTTCTCTAGCCGCCTGCGAGGGCGCGGTGCTCGTCGTCGATGCCACCCAGGGTGTCGAGGCGCAGACCGTCTCCAACGCGACGCTCGCCATGAACGCCAATCTGGACATTGTGCCGGCCATCAACAAGATCGACCTGCCCTCGGCCCATCCCGATGAGGTTAAGACCGAGATCGAGGATGACCTGGCGATCCCTGCCGATGATGCCGTGTGCGTCTCGGGCAAGACCGGCGAGGGCATCCACGATCTGCTGGAGTCCATTGTCTTTTTGATCTCTCCGCCCAAGGGCGATGCGAACGCGCCGCTCAAGGCACTCATCCTGGATTCGTACTTCGACGAGTATCGTGGTGTTGTCGCCACGGTGCGCATCTTTGACGGCTCCATCAAAAAGGGCGATACCCTGCGCATGATGCAGGCAAAGGGCGACTTTTTGGTCGATGGCGTGGGCGTCAAGCGTCCCGCCGAGACCCCGGTCGACGCGCTGACGGTCGGCGAGGTCGGATACGTGGTCACGGGCCTGAAGGACCCCGAGGCCGTTCGTGTAGGCGATACCCTTACGTGGGCGTCGAACCCCTGCCCCGAGCCGCTTCCCGGTTATCGCGAGGCCAAGCCCATGGTCTATACGGGCCTGTTCCCGATCGACAACAAGGACTACGAGAACCTGCGCGACGCGCTCGAGAAGCTCCACGTCAACGACCCGTCGCTCGTCTGGGAGCCCGAGACCTCCGCGGCGCTCGGCTTTGGCTTCCGCGTGGGCTTCCTGGGCCTGCTGCACATGGAAGTCGTCAAGGAACGCCTGGAGCGCGAGTTCAACCTGGACCTCATTGCCACGAGTCCCTCGGTTGACTATCACGTCTACAAGACCGACGGCGAAATGATCGATGTCCGCAGTCCGCAGGACCTTCCCGAGGCCACACGCATCGATCGTATCGAGGAACCCTACCTCAAGGCAAAGATCATCTGCCCGCCTGAGTACACGGGTGCCGTCATGCAGCTCGCCATCGAGCACCGCGGCGTCACAACCGACATGATCCACCTGACGAGCAAATCGGTCGAGATGCGCTTCGATATGCCGCTCGCCGAGCTCATCTTGGACTTCTTCGATCAGCTCAAGAGCCGCACCAAGGGCTATGCCTCGCTCGACTACGAGTTCAACGAGTACCGTCCCTCCGAGCTCGTGAAGCTCGATATTTTGCTTTCGGGCGACGAGGTGGACGCGCTTTCGTTTATCGTCCATAAGGACAAGGCATATGGCCTGGCCCGTGGCCTGTGCGACAAGCTCAAGGAGATCATCCCGCGTCAGCTGTTCGAGGTGCCCATCCAGGGTGCTATCGGCAACAAGATCATCGCCCGTTCCACCGTCAAGGCGCGTCGCAAGGACGTTCTTGCTAAGTGCTACGGCGGCGATATCTCGCGTAAGCGCAAGCTGCTCGAGAAGCAGAAAGAGGGCAAGAAGCGTATGAAGGCCATCGGATCGGTCGAGGTCCCGCAGGAGGCGTTTATGGCGATCCTCAAGGTGGACGAGTAGGTCCATGGCGCTTTCTGAATACAGCAAGCGGCTGCTGGGTGCCTATGCCGAGCAGCCGTTCCTTATGGCTCCCATGGCGGGCGTGACCGACCCCGCCTATCGCATCATGTGTCGCCGCCGCGGTGCCAACCTTGCCTACAGCGAGATGGTGAGCGTGGCGGGTCTTGCCTATGC
>USPH01000237.1 GCA_900556515.1 uncultured Collinsella sp. | reverse complement strand
ACGAGATCTGCGCATGTCTCGTGGGCTCGGAGATGTGTATAAGAGACAGGGTAGTGCCACGCGGCCTCGACCAGCGCCTTCCTCAGGTGTTTGTTGCCCGCCTTGGTGATCGCGCCCCTGCGGTCGCTCTCCCCGCTGGAGTGCTCGGAGGGCGTCAGGCCGACCCATGCGGCGAACGACCGGGCGTTCCTGAACCTCGAGAACTCGCCGGCCTCGAACACGAGGTCGGCGGCCGTCGCGGTGTCGACGCCCTTGAGGCAGCGCAGGGAGTCGACCCTCCTCCTCCACCTGGGCTTGCGGGCCTCGGCCTCGACGAGCCCCTCGAGCCTCGCCTTCTCCTCCGCCGCCCGCCTGACCGCGTCGACGTAGTAGGCGAGCACGTCGTTGTCGGCCCCCTCCGCGAACCTAATCGACTCGATCCAGGACCAGTGCGCCCGGGTCCAGTTGCCCTTCCTGCGGCCGGTGGGCGTCCTCTCGTCGAAGACGAGCCCGTGCCTGAGCAGGAACTTGGAGAGCCGCTGCTTCGAGCGCGAGAGGTCGTCCCTCGCGTCCTCGAGCGCCCTGGTCAGGTCGCGGGCGGCCTCGCACTCGTCGTCGGGGACCCACACCTCGACCACGTTGCCGACCGACAGCATGCGGGCGAGGAACTCGGCGTCGTTGCGGTCGTTCTTCCTGCGCCTGTCCGCGCTGGGCTTGATCATCTTCGAGACGGCGCCGACCACGCAGTCGACCCCCAGGCCGGAGAGCCTCTTCTGCAGGTCGAAGCCCGTGACCCCGGACTCGTACACGCACCTGGCCTTTGGGTCCACGGAACGGACCCACTCCGCGACGGCGCCGGCGTCGTAGCCGAAGGTCGCGGCACGTACCTCCCCGGTCATGACGTCGAGGGAGACGGCCTTTATCGAGCGGGCGTGGACGTCGAGGCCGACGAAGGTGGTAGTATCGAGCATGGGAGCCCCTTCCATGAATGCGGCGTGGCCGCCACGGCTGAATTAGACACTCACCATTGTCGGCCTAATCCGCGGTCTTTCATGCAGCAGGGGCTCTCAATGTTTTTATGTCCTGCTCATATCGTTTCTGCCGGCAGTTTGGGACACTCCTTACGGGGCACCCCCCCACAGCGCCTATGCCAGCTTGTCGATTTGCCCAATCTCCCAGAGTGGAATGTTGACGAGCGTGCCTTCGTCTCTATATGCCGCTAACGATGTTCTCACGCAGCGCTCGAGCTTGAACTTCTCGCAGGCAATCCTCAGGCTCTTTGCTTTGAGATTCTCTGCCGCCTTTACCTCGAGCGGAAGCACGGTCCCCGCATGGTCGATGGCAAAGTCAGTCTCTGCATTGCCGGAGGAGGATGACCAATACGCGGGAGTTTTGCCTTGGAGCAAAAGCTCCTGTGCGACGTATTGCTCGGTCAGCGAGCCTTTGAACTCCGTAAAAACAGCGGGCCCGTTCAGAACAATGGCTGGCGTGAGGCCGGAGAGTGCTCCGAGGATGCCGGCGTCGATGCAGAACAGCTTGAAGCCCGAGAGATCCTCGTAGCTTGTGAGCGGTGCTCTTAGGGCGGAAACACGTGGTACCTTATGAACGATTCCATAGTCCATGAGCCACTGGAGGCTTTCCTCAAAATCGCGTGCGCGCGCCCTGGGACGAAGCGCGCCGTAGACGAACTTCTTGTTTTCCTTTGCGAGCTGGCCGGGAAGGGATTTCCAAACCAACCTCATGCGCTCGACGATGCGGGCTGGCGCATGCTTGCCAAAATCGGATTCATAAGCTTCGATGATTTGCTGCTGAAGCCTGCGGGCTTCGATGAAATCGTGGGAGGCGGCGAAAGCGGAGACAACTTCTGGCATGCCACCGACAACGAGGTATTCCTTGAGCAGGCGCTCGAGCTTTTCGGAAACGTTTGCCAGCAGGTCAATGTCTGCGGCAAGGATGGCATCTGCGAGCGGATCGCCATCGACGGCACGAACGAACTCGACAAACCCCATGGGGCGCATGGTGAGCTGGTCGATCTTGCCGACGGGGAACGACTCGTTTTCGCGTCGGAGCGCGAGCCCCATATAGGAGCCGGCTGCCACGATATGGTATTCCGGCGCCAGCTCGTTGAAGTATTTGAGCGAGGTGATGCCACGCGGTGCCTCTTGGATTTCGTCGAAGATGATGAGCGTGTCTGTCGGCGTTATGGTCTGGCCGCGCAGGAGCTCTATCTGGGAGATGATTCGTTTGGGGTCAAGGCTTCCGTCGAACAGCGAACGTGTGCCCGGTTCGAGCATAAAGTCAAAGCGGATGACGTTTTGATACTGCTGGCCTGCGAATTCGTTAAGAAGCCAGGTTTTTCCCGTCTGGCGGGCCCCCTTAAGCAGGAGGGGCTTGCGGTTTGCCCTAGATTTCCAAGCGATGAGTTCGTCCATTAGCTGTCGCTGCATACTGCCTCCTAACGATCATGGTTAGTATAAGACCGTTTCGGTCTTTCCATCGAATAATGTGGGAGTAAACCACGTTTCTCCATCGAATAATGTGGGAGGAAACCACAATTTTCCATCGAATAATGTGGGGGTTCAGGTCGGCAGCTGGGAGCGTTCCTTCTCTGTCGGCAGTTTGGAACACTCCTTGTTTTGGTGCAAATTAGCCACCCTTGCATCAGAAAATGGCGCCCGCCGGCGATGTTGCCGGCGGGCGCCGTGGTCGTGTAGGCGCTATTTGTTAAGTGCGTGCGTTCGAGCTCGCGTGCTACAGCGAGTCGATGAAGCGCTGTTGGGCGGCGCGGCCGGCCTCGTCCCATTTAAAGACGCCGGCGTTGTCGAGCACGTGGCCAAACACCACGCCGACCTCCTCGTGCAGGATATCGATGGCGTTATCCGCCGTAAGCTCGTCGGCGCGGCGAGCAAAGACGTCCTCGGCCCATGCGGTGTGGCTGCGGCAAAGGTCGTCGCCCTCGAGCGCACCGGCAAGGTCGTAGCTGGTATCGACCTTGGCTGCCAGC
>USPH01000236.1 GCA_900556515.1 uncultured Collinsella sp. | reverse complement strand
GGTCGAGCATACGCCAGCGAGCGGGCAGCTGCCGAGGCGAGGTGCCGCGAAAGAGGAGCGAAGCGTACTTTATGTACGCGAGCGACGGTTTGAATGGCAGATCGCCCGGCAGATGCCCGCGCAGCGTCGAGCGGTCCGGCGTTTGTTAAAACGCCGGAACATAGTTAGCCGTGATACTCGCCGTTGTACTGGATGAGGGTCAGGTCCTCAACGCCATCGAGCGTGCGAATCGCGTCGGCATAGGGCATGTCCACGCCGTCCGAGAATACCTCCACGGCCATCTCGACTTTGTCGCCGCGCATAGTCTTGGACTTAACGGTGAACTTGGTGCGCCCAAATGCACGCACGATATCGTCGCCGGTGGTCTGGCCCGTGTAGTGAATGACCATCATGTACACGCGCGACTTGTCCTGGTGGCTCGCAAAGCCGGCGATCATCACCACGATCACCACCGCCGTGAGCCCCACGAGCGCATACATGCCGGCGCCGGCCGTAATGCCCGTGGTAATGGCCCAAAACAGATACAGCAGGTCGAGCGGGTCCTTGACCGCCGTACGGTAGCGGACGATGGACAGAGCACCGACCATACCGAGCGAGATGACCACGTTCGTCGAGATCGCGAGCGTGACCATGCAGGTAAGCACGCACATGCCCACGAGCGTCACGGCAAAGCTACGTGAATACACCACGCCGGTAAAAAAGCGCTTGTACACGTAATAGATCAGGATGCCCATGGCGAGCGCCACGAGCAGCGAAAGGTCGATCTTGGCAGGGTCGACCTGGCCAAACGCCTCCAAGACGGAGTTCTTAAAAAAAGTCCCTGGTGCTCATGGTCTAAATATCCCCTCGGTTCTCAAAATCCGATTCCCAGTAGTTAAAACCGCGCAGGTAGGCGGTCTTTTCGTAACACAGGCAGTACTTGGAGACCGCCGTAAGCTCGGCCGCGCCCGGCGGCACCATATCGCGCACCAGCTGCGGACAAAACTCGGTAAACTTGACCTCCATCACCAGCTTGCCGGGCTCCAGCACGGGCAGCGCGGGCAACGTCGCGTCAAAGATGTCAAAGCTCCCCACCGCCGCACGCACGTTGCTATCAAAGGTAATGCGCACGGTGCCCTCGTCCATCACCCACGGCTCGCGCTCGTAGTCCACGATGGTCCGCGGGCGCATCATATTACAGATGCACTCGATGTAGAACTCGCGACAGAGCGGATAGGGGCTCCTCAGCAAAAAGTCGTAGTCGCCAGCCAGAATCTGCTCAAACTCACCGCGCGTAAGTGGCGCATCCTCCTTGTAAATCCAGCTACCGTACTTCTTTTTGCGCTCGAGCTTAATCACCTTGTCGCTGCCGTTATAGATGCGCACGCGATACTTTTTGCGCATGAGAATACCGGCGTCTTTTTCTTCGTAGGCCGAGTTGCAGTAGTCATCAAAATACAGGCTGCGAATAGTGTAACCGCCCGCTCGCGCATGCTTGTCCAGCTTGAACACCGGCGCCATGCGACAGGCAAGCGCGGCGTGCTCGCCCTCGTTAATGAGATATTTGAGTTCATGGCGGTAACGCTCCTGCGTGGCACGCACAGGCGGGGCCGCCAAGCGCTCAAGCAGCGCGCTAGCCCTCCTCATACGTGTCCTCCACGACCTTACCGCCGTCTTGCACGTAAAAGCACTTCACGCCGTAGTGCTTGCCGTCGTCGGTCACATAGTAGTCAAACGCATCTTGCGTAAAGTCGTCGGAGTTGGTGGCACGCACGCGCACAAAAAACTGGCCGGTATCGGGCGCATCACAGGTCACCTCGGGAAGCAGCACGTCCTCGGCCTTAAAGACCACATCGCTTATGGCATAGTCGCGCGCAAGCTCTACGGTGTAGCGAATGTCGCGCGCCTCAAAGTCGTAGGACGCATCCCAGTTAATGCGCAGCTTGCCGTTATCGATCTGCGGCACGCCAATGTAGAACGGCATGGGCTTTTTATAGCTCTCGCGAAAGCTCTTGTAGTTCTCCTCGATCTCGGAGGGAATCGCCGCGGCAATCTGCTCGTATTCGTCCTTGGTCACGGGCAGATGCTCCAGGTCGGGCGCAGCAAAGACAAGCGGCTCCGTGACCTCGCGATAATGCTCGATCATCTTGCTCAGGCGCTCCTCGGTCAAATACGAGCGCAAGTCCTTGACGGCACGGTCGAGTTCGCTGCGGAACGACTTGCTGCGCAACGCGCGGTTAAACAGCACGTTGCCCCAGTAGTTGCTTGCGCCGCGCTCCCAGCTCGCGTAGTCCGAAAACCCGGTAAGAGAAAGCTCCAGCTTACGCAGCATACCGTCGTTATCCCAATCCAAAAAGTACCAGGTATTTGAGTTGAGAGGGCTGTACAGATAGCAGTTGCGGTTCTGCGTATCGCAGTTGCCCGTCAGGATCTGAAACGCCAACCAATAGACCAGGTTCTCGGTATCAAAGTAGGTGTCGAGCACGTCATCGATCTTTTGCGATTCGTCGTTGAGCGCATCGAGCATCTCGATGAGCTTGGTGTGGTCCGTATCGCCCTTAATCTCAAGCATGCCTTCAAAGCTTGCCTGGTTGTAGTCGGGATCATCGGCAAGCTTAATGGTGTCCTCGTAGCGATGGAAATCAAAGCTGTTCACCTTGTACAGGTGCCCGCTCTTATCCAGGCCATGTGCCTTAAGCGCCGTCTTGTTGAGCTGCTCCACCTGCGTAAACAGGCCGTAGTCCTCAAAGGTATCGTTGGACTTTTCGGTCTGGTCGCACACCCACAGATGCACAAACTGCGTGCGCAGGCCCATCATCTGGGGAATCCCGCGGATAAGGTCATAGGCCATCTTGTTGCGAAAACGCATACCCTCGCCCATGTGCTTGTTGAGCGCAATCGCACGCTGCTGGCGCCAGGTACCTTTTCCTTTTTTGAGCTCCACCTTGTAGTTCTTCTGCGTATAACCGCTCGACGTCTGGCCACGCACCTGCACGGTGGCATTG
>USPH01000235.1 GCA_900556515.1 uncultured Collinsella sp. | reverse complement strand
TACGAGATCTGCGCATGTCTCGTGGGCTCGGAGATGTGTATAAGAGACAGTAGCGGAGGTATCGACGACGCCGGTCGCATTGGCAACCGCGACTATGACGATCATGCATAGGAGCAGCACACCCAATGCCTTGAGCCAGAGTTTCGCGAGCTTCTTGCCGCGATAGCTGTCGAGCAATGCGAATCGCCGACGAAGACGGCGCTTATCGAGCAGCGCAAAATGCATAAGCACCATAAGGCTATCGACAAAGAAAAAATACTCGATGATGAGAAGCCACGTCGGGTAGCTTTGGTTTGCTCCGGTGGGGTGAAAGACGGCAAAGTGACTTCCGACAAAGAACACAAGCAGCGAGAAGCAGACGAGCGTATTCCAAATGCGCCCCAGAGACTCCGGAACGCGAGAGAGCAGACCACATGCAGCGGAGGCGGCGGGCCTAGGAAGCCCTGCGGGGTTTCGGGGCCCTTGGGGCGTCAACACCGTCTCCGAGGCCGGAGTACGGACAGGCGCAGGAGGCCGCACGGGGCGACTCAGATCGTATGCCGCGCGCGTCGCCCGTCCCAACGCTTCCGCACTCGCAAAACGCTTGACCGGGTCGAGCGCCATCGACATGCAGACGACATCGGCAAGTGGAGTGGGAATGCCGCGCGCCTCGCATTGCTCGCGCATGTCGAGCCCTGGTTTAGGGTCGACTCCCGTCAAGCAGAAGAACAACAGGGCGCCAAGCGCGTAGACGTCGCTGCGCACACTCGTCTGCCCAAACCCATACTGCTAGGGCGGCGCATAGGGTCGCGTCCCAAACTTGACGGTATCGGCATCGGCGCCGTCGCGCCATACGCGAGCGATCCCCAAGTCGATAATCACCAGCGATGAAAATGTCAGGCCGTCATCAGGCGTATAGTTGGCACCTGTCACGATGATATTCGACGGCTTGAGGTCACGATGGATCACCGGCGCCGACGTCTCCCCCGCTATTGCAAAACCGGCGTGGAGCTCGCCCACGGCATCGCATAGGGCAGGATACAATTCACGCGCATAATCGGGGGTGGCTCCCAGACGGTCCACCAGCGCCCCGAGCGTCTCCCCTTCGATGTATTCCATAACCACGTTGAGCTCGTCGCCCACACGACGACAATCGACGATTCTGGGCAGGTGCTCAAAACGCCTGCCTGCCCGCTGAGCGGCAAACAGACGCTCGTATGCCCCGCCGATTTGAGCCGAAGCATCGATGCGTTTACGGACAAAGGGGCCGAGCGAACCACCGCCGGTTCCTTCAAAGTACACGAGCTCGGTTGCTTCAACGGACGAGCGCTTAAGTACACGCTCCACGCGATAGCTGTCGTCGCGATCGAGCGACGCCAGGTGCTCGGCAAGCGCTGCGGTCAGCTCGTCATCGGAATATGTTGGGCTCTGAGTATCCATAGCCTCCATCATAGCGCAGGGCGCAGACACCCCATGGCATCCGCGCCCCGTTCGTTTGCATCGTTGTTCGACAGCTCTACCGGCTCAGATATCAGCCGCTAACTCACCGTCTCCTCGCCAAAGCGATACAGTTCCTCGTTGACCTTTTGGAGACTGCACCCGCGATCGATGCAAAAGATGATAATCACATCGCGGCGGTCCTTGCAGTTAAGGACGCTTACCCCGGCAGCCGTCAGCGCACGGTTGGTCTCTTTGAGCGTCAGCGCCATCGCAAAGGCAATCTGCAGCACCTTATTGCGACTCGGATGACGCGCACCGGTAAAGATCTGATAGCCAAAGGTCTCATTGAGATCAGCCATACGGACCACGCGCGAGCGCTCTAAGCCCTTTTCCTGCAGCAGCTGCTTAAGGTAGTCCGAAAGCGACGGGGCGGCAAAGTCGTGTTCTTTGATATAGCCATCGATGTTTGGCGCGTCGAGAAGCTCATTGAGCAACTCGTCAGTCAGCTTTTTATCGGGCATACGACCTCCCCTCCCATACGGCGCAACGGTAGCGACATGCTAGGCCAGCACCCAGCTTGCAGTGGCAGACTTATCAAACATGTTGGCAAAATACAGTGCCTTCTTGATATCGCCATCAAAGTAGATATTGCCCGCCACGGAGCCACCGGCGGAAAGGGTGCCAGACTGCAGCTCATCGGAGCCCTCGCTGTAGTAACCCTGATTCTGTTGAGCGCCGTTGGCGTCCTCGCCCTTCCAGTCGTAGATATTGTAATCTGCGCCCTCATCGCCATTGTTGACGTACGTGACGTGAATGCCCGTCATGGTCGAACCGTCATAATTTGTGAGGCCGGGCTGGACGGAATCGACAACGACGGAAAGGCCGGCAGCCGTGGTCACCGTCGTACCAACCGCCAGGTCAGTCGTAGACTGCTCTTCCTTCTTCGCCTCTTCTTTCTTGTCGCCATCGCCAGCGTCCTCGGTGACGGTCGCCTTATCGCTACCACACCCGACAAGAAGACCGGCAGTCCCCAGGGCGACGGTGGCGAATGCGCCAAGTGCAGCGCGACGGCTCAGCAGCACTTCGTTTTCGAGCTTTTTCATTATGCATCCTTCCTACGATCCGGCTACCGCGCCGGCACACAGCACATCGTAGGAAGGATTAAACTTGAATTCATTAGCTGAGAGCTAAGGTTGCGGTAAACGGCCAATGCAGTTATCCAAACGCCGAGCAAACGCACTTTGCGCGACCGTCTGCTGGCAGCGCATCAAACCACCGCGACGGATTCCCCGGTAAAAGCACTGATCATCAACAGGACAAAGAACGCCAGGTAGCTGATGCTCAGCAGGTAGGCGATGACCAAAAAGGCAATCCATCCTACATTGGTCTTACCGTCGGCACGACGTTGCTCGCGAGAACGGCACAGCCAAATCGTCACGCCGATGGCCACAATCAACAGCACAAGTGCCGCTGCCGCCAGTCCAGCAAGCGCAAACATCACGCCAATGCTCACAGCAATAACCGGGAGCAGCAGCAACTGTCTCTTATACACATCTGACGCTGCCGA
>USPH01000234.1 GCA_900556515.1 uncultured Collinsella sp. | reverse complement strand
GCCTTTTGAATGACAAATTGTCGTCCTGGGCGGCGTGCAGCGTCGACTGGTTGCGCGGTTCGTAGAACCGCGCAACATAAGTGCGCCCCCTCCCGCGCACGGAACGGGAGGGGGCTAAAGGTAGGAGTCTACCGGTGGGTTGACCCCACCGGACAGACGATGACCAGGTGATCCTCTACAGGATCGTCAAGGTTTCCGTGGGGTACCCGTTGGGTACTTAGAGCAGCACGCAGGCGACGGTCAGGATGACGGCGCAGACGACGGAGAGCGCGACGATGAGCTTAAGGGCAAACTTGAGCCAGGTCGTCCACTCGATCTTGGCCAGGGCGAGACCGCCCATGATGGCGCCGGAGGTCGGGGTGAACAGGTTCACGACACCGATGGCGGCGGAGAAGATCATGACCATGACCTCGGGCGAGAAGCCAAGCTTAACAGCCAGCGGTCCCATGATGGGCATGGAGACGGTGGCCATACCGGAGGTCGAGGGGATCAGGAAGGACAGGCCGAAGTAGACCAGGAAGCTCATGGGAGCGAAGATCACGCCGGACAGGCCAGCCAGGGCATTGGCGGCAGCGTCGAGGACGAAGACGTCGAGGCCGGTGTTAGCCATGAGGACGGAGATACCACGGGCGAGGGCGATAACGAGAACAACGGACATCATGTCGGCAGCGCCGGTGATGAAGGTGTTGACGATCTGCTTCTCGGACAGGCCACCGATGATACCGATCAGGACGGCCATGAGGAAGAACCAGGTGGAAGCCTCGTCGAAGTACCACTGGCCAATGGGCAGGCCGGTGATCAGGGCAGACCAGCCCTGGACGACGGCGTTACCATCGGCGTCGTAGACAGCGCCAGCGTCGAAGAAGTTGGCGACGCCCTCGTTGAGATCGGCTAGCGGAATGAAGCCGACGATCATGACGACGAAGGTGAAGGCGAAGGCGATCAGAACACCCTTCTGACGACCGGTGAGCTTGACCTCCTTGTGGACCTCGGAAGCAGCCTTGCCGTGAGCCTCTTCGGCGTCCTTGAGCTCCTGCATCGACAGGATGGTGGAACCCTTGTCAGCCTTGACCTTCTTGGCATAGTTCATCACGAAAACGATGGACATAGCGGTAGTGACAATCCACAGGACGGCACCGAGGCCGATGATGATGGACTGGTTGACCTCAATGCCAACGCCGGTCAGAGCGTCGACGGCAGCGCCGACGGCGAACGGGTTAACCGTGGAACCCAGGCAGCCGCAGCCAGCGCCGAGCAGGACGGTAGCGGCGCCGACCATGGGGTCGAAGCCAGCGGCCATCATGGTAGCGGCGAGCAGGGCGTAGAAGGGAACGGTCTCCTCGCACATACCATAGGTGGTACCACCGAGGGAGAAGATGAGCATAAGGACAGGAACGAGCATGATCTCGTTGCCCTTAAGCTTCTGCACCAGAACGGCGATGCCGTTGTCCAGAGCGCCGGTCTCGGTCATCATACCGAGGAAGCCGCCCAGGATCATAACGAAGAGGCAGACGGGCAGAGCGTCAGCGAAGCCCAGGATCGGGGCGGTGCAGAAATCGCTCAGGCGGGCTGCAGTAACCGCGCCGCCGGACGTGCCGGAGACGATAACGGTAATCACTGCAACAATTGCCAGCAGAGCTAGAAGAATGGTGAACGATGAAGGCATACCGCGCTTTTTCTTAGCGGTCTCAGTCATGGTTCTCATCCCCCCTTCATAAATCATTTAACTTTCTCGCGCTAAGCGGATCTTCCGTGCCGTGCCCACCGCCCGACGCGAGATATTTACCAGACAAAGCCGCTCGGGGTGTGCAGCAAGACACCCCGAGCGAGATGCTAGATGCTCTTACTTGAGCGTGGCGTACATGACAGCCTTGATGGTGTGCATGCGGTTCTCGGCCTCGTCGAAGACCTTGGAAGCGGGGCTCTCGAAGACCTCGTCGGTGACCTCCTGCTCGGTGATGCCGAACTGCTCGCACTTCTCGGCGCCAATCGTGGTGTTGGTGTCGTGGAAGCTGGGCAGGCAGTGCAGGAAGATGGCACCCGGGTTGGCCATAGCCATGACCTCGGAGGTAACACGATACGGGGTAAGCTGAGCGATGCGCTCGGCCCAGACCTCGTCGGGCTCGCCCATGGAGACCCACACGTCGGTGTAGATAACGTCGGCACCGGTGACGCCGTCCTTGACGTCGGTGGTCAGCTTGATGGTGCAGCCGTTGGCCTCGGCGATGGGCTTGCAGGCCTCGATGACGTCGTCAGCGGGCATGCACTCCTCGGGGCCGCAGGCCACAAAGTTCATACCGAGCTTGGAGCAGACGACCATGAGGGAGCGAGCAACGTTGTTCTTGCAGTCGCCCATGAAGACGAGAGTCTTGCCCTTGATGTCGTAGTTGAAGTTCTCCTGGACGGTCAGGATGTCGGCGAGCATCTGGGTGGGATGCCACTCGGTGGTCAGGCCGTTCCAGACAGGCACGCCGGACTTAGCAGCGAGCTCCTCGACGTCGTCCTGGGCAAAGCCACGGAACTCGATGCCGTCATACATGCGGCCGAGAACGCGGGCGGTGTCCTCGATGGACTCCTTCTTGCCCATCTGGGACGAACCGGGATCGAGGTAGGTGACGCCCATGCCCAGATCCATGCCGCCGACCTCGAAGGCGCAGCGGGTACGAGTGGAGGTCTTCTGGAAGAGCAGAACGATGTTCTTGCCCTCGAGATAGCGGTGCGGAACGCCAGCGCGCTTCATATCCTTGAAGTTCTTGGATAGCTTGAGCAGGTACTCGATCTCCTCGGTGGTGAGGTCGAGAAGCTTGAGGAAGCTACGGCCGGAGAGGTTAACACCCATGGTTCGATTCCTTTCGAAGAAATGAATTACGTAAGTATTAGTGTTGCCCGTTTAACGGGCGAAGCCGGTGCGGTTGTAGGGGGACCGCACCGGAAACGGAAAGACTTAGAGGTCCTCGCGCCAGAAGGGCATGCTCATGCAGCGCGGGCCGCCGCGGCC
>USPH01000233.1 GCA_900556515.1 uncultured Collinsella sp. | reverse complement strand
GATGTGTATAAGAGACAGCAACAGGAGCAGGCTCGTCAATCTCATCCAGAATCGCGGTGGCGGCGGCCCACATGTCCTCGTGGCCCGAGTAATCGGCCATGGGAACATCAACCTCGAGCGAGGCGTCCGGAAGGTCGCCGGTGTCGATGCGATCTTGGGCATCAATCGATGCGGTGATGGCTGCAGGCTCATCGAGGTCATCGAGATCGATGTCCGCGGCACCGGAGATGATAGGCATGCTGGCGAGGTTTGCATTGTACGGCGCAGCCTCAGCCGCCTGCTGCTGGGCAGGAGCGCCCCAAAGCGAGCTCTCGGCGGCACGGCGGGCGGCAACGGCCTCCTCGTCCGCGGTCATGGCTTCATCAACGTACGAATTGTCGACAGAAGCGTTCGCGTCCGCCGAGTTAGCGCTGTAGGCGTTATTGGATGCCGCGTTGGCAACGAGTGCCACGAAAGCCGCCGTGCTGCCCGCAGGGGCGGCCTGGGAGCCCGACACGGCACGCGCCGCGGCGGCGATGTCGTCGCGATTGAGGGAGCCGGTCTGCCCGCCGTTGGTGAGCTCGTCGATGGCGACTTGATAGACGTCGCGCGAGTGTGCAGGGTCGCAGCTCACCGGCGAATCGTCGTCGAGCATACTGTCGATCATGGACCAAGCCTCGTCCTCGTCCATAGCATCTGCGGCTCGAGCGATGGTAGGGACACCATCATCGGCATGACGGCGCTGGAACGCACCAGTCAGGCCGGAAAGGAATGCCGAGGTAGACTGCTCCGACTGAGTCTGAGAAGCAGAAGCCGCAGTGTAAGGAGTCGCATCCTGCTGCTGGGCTGGAATCGAGGCTGTCTTGAACTCGCTTTGATGCTGATTGAGATTGGCGGCACCGCCCATGGCATCGGGCTGGAACAGACGCTCTTCACGCTGCGCACGGTACTCGGAAATACCCAGCGAGGCGGCATAGATACCCACGCCCGCCACCGCGCCCACGGCGAAGGGAACCGCACCCGCCACGACCGTCTCGTTCACCGACGAAAACGGCAGCGTCGCGGCATACATAACCACGGGAGCGGCAAGGCCTATCCCGCACGAAAGACCGGCAAGGACTGCTCGTTGTGTTGCATCAGAAGAAGCCATGAGCTCTCCCCATCTTCCAGCACCCAAATCGCATCATTTAGTTGGCTGCGCGAGAGAAGATGAAGCGGGGCTATGCCCCAAAGCAACGGTATATGGTTCGTTTCATCTGCGTTTTCCGTCGCGAAGCTTAAAAGCTATTATGCGAAACCGCCCAGTCGATTGCAAGCGACGATGTCGGATTGAAACGGGAAACCTGCTGCTCGTCGGTCTTATGGTCAAAAAATGGTGACGAACGGCGATATGGAAAAGGGCCGAGGCTCAAAGCCCCGACCCTTTATTGCATTGATGACTATCGCTGCGTGTGGATGACAACCTAGAACGTCTGCTCGTAGTCGCTGTGCTTTTTGGCCGAACGCACCAAGAACTCCTGATTGGTGTTGGTGCCCTTAAGACCCTTAATAAACGACGCCGCCGCGCGCTCGGTGTTGTTCATGCCGGCGAGAATGCGACGCAGGCCGAAGACAAACGGGCGCATCTGCTCGTCGACCAGCAGGTCCTCGTTGCGCGTACCGGAGGCAACGGGGTCGATGGCCGGGAAGATGCGACGGTCGGCGAGGTCGCGGTCGAGCTTGAGTTCCATGTTGCCGGTGCCCTTGAACTCCTCAAAGATGACCTCATCCATCTTGGAGCCGGTGTCGATAAGGGCGGAGGCAAGGATGGTGAGCGAGCCACCGTTCTCGATATTGCGGGCTGCACCCAGGAAACGCTTGGGCGGATACAAGGCCGCCGAATCGACACCGCCCGAAAGGATGCGGCCCGAAGCGGGTGCCGCCAAGTTGTAGGCGCGGGCAAGACGCGTGATGGAGTCGAGCACCACCACGACATCGCCGCCCAGCTCCACAATGCGCTTGGCACGCTCGATGACGAGCTCGGCCACGCGGGTGTGGTTGTCGGCGGGCATATCGAAGGTCGAGGCCACGACCTCGCCCTTAATGGAGCGCTGCATATCGGTGACCTCTTCGGGGCGCTCGTCGACGAGCAGGCAAATGAGGTGCACCTCGGGGTTGTTGATCGAGATGGACTGGCAGATCTTCTTAAGGATCGTTGTCTTGCCGGCCTTGGGCGGCGACACGATCAGGCCACGCTGGCCCTTGCCGATCGGCGACACGATATCGATGGCGCGACCGGTGATGGAATCCTTGCCGTGCTCCATGCGCAGCGGCTCGTTGGGATAGACCGGGGTAAGGTCGCCGAACTTGGGGCGGTTGCGGATCTGCTCGGGATCCATGCCGTTAACGGTCGTGATCTTGGCGAGGCCGGCTCGCTTGTCGCCGCCGCGCGAGGGGCGCAGCGAACCCTCGATGACATCACCCGTGCGCAGGCGTGCGGAGCGGATGAGGTAAGCGGGGACGAAGGCGTCTTCATTGGACTTCATGTAACCGTGGGCATGGATGATGCCGGAGTTGTCCGGGCGAATCTGCAGGATGCCCTTAATATCACGGAAGCCCTCGGCCTTCGCGGCGGTCGTGTAGATCTCCTCGACAAGCTCGGCCTTCTTCTTGCCGGTCGTCTCGATCTCGAACTCTTTTGCCTTCTCGCGCAGCTCGGCTACCTTCATGGCCGCAAGCTCCTCGCGCGAAAGCGTGGGCTCGGTGGGGGCGGCGTTGCGCTCCTTGTTGCGCTGTTTGCGGTCGCGCTGACGGCTGCGGCGGTCGTTGTTGCGATCGTCCTTGCGGTCGTTGCGCTCGTCGTTGCGCTTGTGCTGACGGCGGCTGGGGCGGGCGCCCTCTTCGGTCTCGGTGCCTTCGGCAGCCGCGGCTGCGGGTGCATCGGTGCCGGACGGAGCCTCGCCCTCTGCCTTGGCGTCGGCGTTGGCATGGTTGCTGGGTTCGGCGTCGCCCTGCTGCTCGGCACCCTTGGCCCTGTCTCTTATACACATCTGACGCTGCCGACGAAGCTAGAAGTGTAGAT
>USPH01000232.1 GCA_900556515.1 uncultured Collinsella sp. | reverse complement strand
TGACCAGGTCGCCTACGTCGCCGAGCACATGGTCAAGGACCACATCTTCGAGGACGGCAACAAGCGAACCAGCCTTGTCTTTGCGTTGTCCGTCCTAAGGTTCGCCGGCACTCCGGTCGTGCTGTCCGACAGCCCCGAACCCAAAGACAACCAGTACTACGCCTGGATCCAGGACCTCGTTGCTAGACGCCGCACGCTCGACGATCTAGCCAACGAGCTTAGGTGCCATTGCATCGTGATCTCCGACGACGCTTCGCACGTATAGAATCAAAGCATCCGCACGCCAGCTATGAGATGGATTTGACGTCACATGGAGATCCCCAACACCCTGTGCAGCAATGTATACGACTTTGCGTTTTGCCCCGAGCCCTGTTACGAGCGCTTGGCCGACCTCGCCGACCCCGAGGACTGGGGTCCCGGCAACCGCATCCTCAAAAACTACCTGTCGTTTTCGTTTAGCCGCGCGGTGTTCTTGACCGAGCGTGACGTGGACCAGACCGCACCGTCCAACCTGCCGCTGGTGTTCGACGACGACCGATGCCTATTCAACACCGGCCTTTACACGCGCCGCTACGAGACCATCTACGGCCTGTTTGAGCCCAACACCAAGCCCGACGCGCGTCAGCGCTGGTTTTTGAAGGGCTTCTTTAAGGAGAGCGACCCCATGCTGGTCTCGTTTGAGTACCTGCCGTGCCGCGTGCGCTTTGCCGAGGACCCCTCCGAGCTGGTCTTTGACTACCGCCTTCCCATCCGCTCCAACATCGACCACATTCTGGGCGACGAGGAAAACCTTACGCGCATTCCCGCCAGCCTGATGGGGGAGGGCAACTCGCTGCTGCTGCGCCGTGCCTTTGAGGGAGCCGTCGTCGAGGCCGCCCGCCGCGCCGCAGCCAACTATACGCTCGCGGTGCCGCAGTTCTACGGCGGCCGGATCCAGCTACTCCTACCGCTGTGCCTGACCGGCGACAAGCCCGAGCTGGCGCTGACCATCCAACGCGAGGACGGTTTCTACGCCGCGCGCACCTGCCTCACGCTCGACATGGCCTACAACAACGCGCGACTTATCTGCCGGCCCGAAACCTCGTGGATCAAGCGATAAAGGGTGGTTTAGCTGGGGGGTTTGTCGGCTGCCCTGATTACTGTGGCGCGGTTTGCGCCCGCGAATTTAAAATCGGAAGCAAAAAGTTCTTGGTAAACCACGCACGGCTATGTTAGTATCTCTTTTGCCGAAAGGCGACGGGCGATTGGCTCAGGGGTAGAGCATATCCTTCACACGGATGGGGTCACAAGTTCGAATCTTGTATCGCCCACCATCTAAAGTGCAGGTCAGAGGTGTTAAGCCTCTGGCCTTTTTCTTTTTGACACCAAGCTTGACACCAAATCTGACACCAAAATCGAATCGAAATTTTTAAACGCGTTTCTAGCTGATCTCTCCTGAACTGACGTCATCGCGCGTTTTGCATAAAGCTCATGCGCTCTTTCATTGAATTTGCCATGGGATTCACGTACAAATGTGGAGATAGGGACCACGGCCCCAGAACGCCTGCCAGCAGATTTGTGCCACACGGCGATCTTTAGGCGAAATGCGTCAAGCTATTTGTCGGCATTTGGTCAGCTTCCGGTACTTACCGGCATGATGCCGCCATTGATAATCGGTCTACCTACAAACATAACGGCACGCAGCCAAAGCTAGGGGAGGCCCATATGGACGAGATCGTCTGCGCAAACACCGCATTCCGCTACTGGCGCTGCCCGCCCCAAGTGCGCAACCTCTACCCGCGACTGCCAAGCCCAGAAGACGGCTGGCGAGCCCTAGCCCAAGCCCCTTTCGTAACCGATATCCTCAAGACCCCGATTATTACCACAACAGTGCCCGGTGGCGTTAACTACCATTCGGGATTACGGACAACAATCCACTGTGATGATGCTTCGGGGGTGGATAGCACGCTGGAAACCGCGATGAGCTTTAGGGTTACCAATCCACTTGCGACGCTATTTACCATGGCGCGTTTTGTATCTCCAACCGATCTTGTCCTTGCCATGTACGAATTTTGCGGATGGTTCTCAGTCTTTGAGCCCACCGCCGCAGCAGAAGCAGAACTACTCAAAGCTGAAGGCGCCGCACAGGACGCCACCACCGAATCCCTCTTTGACCTCGATGAAAGCCAAGACGAACCACAATGGAAACGCGTTTATGCGCGTATAAAAGTCAAAGAACAGGTAAATACGAAGGGGCTCAACGGACAAAAGAAGACGAAGGAGGTCACAAGGCTAAAGGGCACTTCGCTCTGGATGAGGAAACCGCTCATCGAATTACACGAGCTTCATGAGTACGCCAGTAAGGTGAAAAAACGAAAGTGGGGTACGAAGTTTTACAACGCCGCGCAGCTGGTGACAGGTATAGCAGCTTCTCCGCTTGAAGTTGCAGGAATTTTATTGCTATCGCTTCCTCGATCTCGCGGCGGTGCCGGCTTTCGAAACGTTTATGTTAACGACCTTACGCCGCTTACTGCATCGGCGCAGAGCATTGCAGGGCAAAAAGTCTGCTACGGGGATATCGTGATCGTGAATCCAACCATAATGAAGGCAGGCATCGTGGAGATTCAGGGAGAGGTTATCCACGGATCAGGCGCCGTGCTCGACCACGATGCCAAACGCGTGACGGCGCTGCAAAGTATGGGGTATGACGTCTTCTTGGTTACGCACGACATGCTTAACGATGCCGAGCAACTTGATGCGATCGTGCGAAGTCTTTGCTCGCGCTTGGAATTGCGCTATAGGTGTAAAACTAAGGCGCAAAAGACAAAGGAAATGGAGTTACGAGCCAACGTGCTGTGCAACTGGCTGGAAATCGGTCGTTAGACGGGTGCCTTGCTCACTTCCGGGCGCCCTCGGTCGGCCGCCTGCGATGCCGCCGCCGCGAAACCGGCCCATCTACTACGTTTAAGCCCGACCCCTAGACCATACCCCGTATTTCGCGAAAACCGCAGGCCGTCTACCTGCGGTTTTATTTTTGCCCGAGACGCCATGGTCGGGGGATGCCGGCCGAACGTAGTAGATG
>USPH01000231.1 GCA_900556515.1 uncultured Collinsella sp. | reverse complement strand
CGAGATCTGCGCATGTCTCGTGGGCTCGGAGATGTGTATAAGAGACAGGGTAGTCCTTCATGACTTCCTCAGAGAACACCATGGTCCCGAAGCGGTCAGTAAGATCGGCCATACGGAACTCCCTTCGTATCGGCACCGCGTGAGAAGCGGTGTTGATTACTAACGAACGAGTCATAGCTTAGACTCGCCGTGTTTCCGCGACATTACCGTTATGTTGCTGTCGCGAAACCAATCAATGAGGTTACCGCATCACAGCGGCGCTGCCATCCTTAATGGCCAATCAACTGTATAAATTGCAGACCTCTCCCCATAGTTTAAGGGTAGTCAATTTGGGATGGGGCTCTATTAACTGGTATTTCGCATCAAATACCATTCAATATAGCCCCATCCTAGATTGACCGCTCTGTTATAGGAAATGCCGATAGCAAAGCATTTTCGATTGGTATCCCCAAATAGCGAGTGAAACTCCACCGTGACACAGTGGTGCTGTAGAATCCTTAAAACACATCACACTATTGCGTATCTAAAGGAGCACGATATGCGCGTCGACGAGGTTTTTAAGCAGGCAGCATCCCAGGGCACCGCACCCGTTTCGTTTGAGATGTTCCCGCCCAAGGGCGAGCTTACCCTCGACACGGCTCGCGAGGTGGCAGGCAATTTGTGCAAGCTTTCGCCGAGCTTTGTCTCGGTCACCTGCTCTGCCGGCGGCTCGGGCAACGGCGCCACCACCGCCCCCATCGCACATATGATTACGAGCGAATTCGATACACCCTCGGTGGCACACCTTACCTGTGTGGGCCGCTCGCACGCCGATATCGCCGCCAAGATCGACGAGTATCGCACCGCCGGCGTTGAAAACATCCTGGCCCTGCGTGGTGATCTTCCCGCTGGCGCGACCGAGGACGACAAGCCCGCCTCTGACTACGCCTACGCCCGCGACCTCATCCCCGAGCTCGTCGACGCCGGCTTTTGCGTGGGCGCCGCAGCCTACCCCGAAGGCCACATTGCCTGCGAGGATCTCAACCTCTCGGTCGAGCACCTCAAGCAAAAGCAAGACGCCGGCGCGAGCTTCTTTGTGACACAGCTCTTCTTTGATAACGAGTGCTTCTATCGCTTCCGCGAGCTTGCCGACAAGGCCGGCATCACCGTGCCCATTACCGCGGGCATCATGCCGTTTATGGGCAAGTCGCAGATCAGCCGCATGGTCTTTATGTGCGGCGCGTCGCTGCCCTCCCCCGTCATCAAGATCCTCGCCAAGTACGAGAACGACCCCGAGAGCCTGCAGGCAGCCGGTGTAGATTATGCTGCTCGTCAGCTTTGCGACCTTAAGGAGCAAGGTGCCGACGGTCTGCACCTGTACACTATGAACCGTCCTGCAATCGCCGCGACCATTATGGAGCGCCTGGGGTAATGGAAAAACCGCACGTCGATACAACCGTTGTTGAAGTGCCGGCCGACCTTGCGTCGCCGGCGCTTTACCGTATCGACGCTGCCCACCGCCCTCGTGTCGACCGTGCCGAGATGTTGCGTTACCTGGGCTACGGCGGCCAGCAGATTGAGCCCGAGCTAGCGCAGCGTATTGAGCTTGTCGTTGAACGTCTGGAGCTGGACATTGAGCCCCGCGGCGTGCGACGCGTGTTTGCCGTCGATGCCACGGGCATCGACAAGCAGGGCGAGCCCTGCATCCGCTTGGTTGGCACCAATGTTGAGCTGCGGGGTCGTGATATCTATCGCCACCTCAAAGACGCCCGCTTTGCCGCACTCATGGCATGCACCCTCGGCATGGACGCCGAGCGTCGCCTGCGCACCACGGGAGCCCAGCAACCCCTGGAAGGCGCCGTGCTCGACGCCGCATGCTCTGCCTATGTGGAGGCCGCCGTCGAGCAGATGGACCAGCAGGTCAAGGCTGCAGCCGCTGCGCACGGGCTCGCCGGCAACTGGCGCTTCAGCCCCGGCTATGGCGACTGCCCGCTCTCTGCCCAGCGCTCGATCGTGGATGCACTCAATGCCACGCGCCTCATTGGACTTACCGTCACCCCCACCAGCCTGCTCATGCCCACCAAGAGCGTGACCGCTGTGATTGGTCTGTTCGACGGCGAAGTCCACGACGCCCAGAGCCGCCCCACCTGCAATATCTGCCGCATGCGCGAGCACTGCCGCTTCCGCGCCGCCCACACCACCTGCTATTCGCATTCTGAATAAAATGTCAATTGATGGCACGGTATCGAGGGAATCTCATCCGTAAGTAAGCGGATGTCCTCACAAACAAGTACCATAAGATGCCAAATAACAACTATCTGAAAGCCAGTACATGCACAACATTCTGCAGTTCTCGCCACAACTAACCGCGCTTGAGTTTTTTTCAGGCATTGGCTTGGCTCGTGCCGGCATGGCAAAAGCCGGAATCAAAACAATCTGGGCAAATGACATAGACCATACTAAATGCGCCATGTACAGCCAGTGTTGGGGCGATGAGCATCTAGTCGAGCAGGATGTCCACACACTCGACCCCGACCTAATACCCCAAGCCGACATCGCATGGGCGTCAAGCCCTTGCACAAACTTATCTCTCGCGGGAAACAGGGAAGGACTTATCTCTGGCAAAGAGTCCAGTGCGTTCTTTGGCTTTATTAAGGCCATCGAAGGAATGGGCGATCGTGCCCCGCGGGCACTTGTTCTCGAAAACGTCATCGGCCTTGCCACGTCTAATAACAGTGATGACTTTAGACTCGTTTGCCAGGAATTCAATCGTTTAGGTTATTCATGTGACGCTTATTTTATCGATGCACGGCACTGGCTTCCCCAGTCACGCCCCCGCATGTTTGTCGTCGGATTAAAAAACCCTCTTCCCAACAGCCGACTCGATTCCTCGCTTCGACCTGAAAAAGTCTCCTGGATTCACTCCGACCCTTCACTCATTACGCACGTCTCTCACCTAAACGAGCCGAGCCCACTTCGCATGACGGGCCTTGCAACGGTTGTTGAAAATATTCCCGAGGACGACAAGCGTTGGTGGAACAAAAACCAAGTACAAGCATTTATCGACTCACTTGCACCGCATCAAGC
>USPH01000230.1 GCA_900556515.1 uncultured Collinsella sp. | reverse complement strand
TGTGCATGAGCAGATTCTGGTCCAGGCGGAAATGGCCGATCTGGTCCCAGGTAAAGATCTTTTTTCGAGGCAGGGCAAACTTGTAACCAATGGCCGTATGCGTACCCTCGTAAACCTTCTCGTACACGTAGTTCGAGATAAACAGGTCAACGCGCTGGTCGCGCTCTTCAAAGCCGCGCAGAATCGACAGCATGGTCGAAAGGGCAGCGCCGTCAAGCCAGTCGTCCGAGTCGACAACCTTGTAGTAGGTGCCCTGCGCCTCGCGCAGACCCGAAAGGACGGCAATACCGTGGCCGCCATTCTCCTGGTGCACCGCGCGGATGATTCCAGGATAACGGGCCTCCCACTCGTCGGCCTTGGCGGCCGTCTCATCCTTGGAGCCGTCGTCCACCACGATAATCTCGATATCGGTGGCATAATTGCTCCCCTCCAAGATGGAGGTGATGCAATGGTCCATGTCCTTAGCGGCGTTATACGAGGGAATACCGAATGTTATGACTTTATGCATGGCAGGCGATAATCTCATCCGAAAGATCGAGGGCGGAATTGGTCACGGCATCCATATCGTAGTAACGATACTCGGCCAGACGACCCACCGGGTGGAAGTTTGTCAGGTTCTGGACGCGCTCAAGATAGCGTTCATAGAGCTCACGGTTCTCGGGCTCAAGAATGGCGTAATACGGCGTCTCGCCCGAGCCGGGCGTATAGGCCTTGGAGTACTCCTTCATGATGGTGGTCTTGCCGGGCAAAACCTGACCGGTCATGTTCTTGAACTCGGTAATGCGCGTGTAATCCTCGCTCGTGGTGTAGTTGACGGTACCCACGGGCTGGAACTGGTCCATATCGAGCGTCTCGAACTTCATGTCGAGCGTGCGGTACGGCAGCGCGCCCAGGTCGAGGTTGAACAGCTCATCGAGCGGACCGGTATAGACAATCTCGCCGCCGTAGACCTTGCCGTCGACCTTGACGGTTGTCTCGTCGATCTCGAAGAGATCGCGAGCATCCACGTCGCAGAACACATCAATCAGGTCGTGGTCGAGCATGTGCTCAAACAGCGCCGTGTAGCCATCCTGCGGCATACCCTGAAAGGGGGCCTGCGGGAAGTAGCGGTCATCATCGCCCACAAAAACGGGAACGCGGCCGGTGATCGACGGGTCGATCTGGTCGGGCGTCTGACCCCACTGCTTCATGGTGTAATGCAAAAAGACGTTCTCGTAGACGTAATCGGCGACCTCGGCCAAGTCGGGGTCGTTCTTCTTACGCAGCTCCATAATGGGCACCTTGACGTCCTTGCCAAAGGTCTCCACGAGCTTCTGATACAGCTCCTCGCCGCGCTCATCACCAAAGGCGAGCTTGAGACTCGCATGGTTGAAGGGCACGGGCATAAGGGTGCCGTTGATGTTGGCGAGCACCTTGTGCTGATAATCCGTCCACTTGGTAAAGCGCGACAGGAAATTGTGCACGCGCTCGTTAAAGGTGTGATAGATATGCGGACCGTACTCGTGGATCAGGATTCCGGCCTCGTCAGTGCAGTCATAGGCATTGCCCGCAATGTGGCTACGGCGCTCCAAAACGGCAACACGATAGCCGATGGTCTCGGCAAGACGGCGGGCGCAAACGGCACCGGCATATCCAGCACCGACGACAATCATGTCGTACGCGCCGGCGTTAAAGCCTTCAGGCAGGCCTGAGGTAATCTGCATCGATACTCCTTGTCAAAAGCCACGGGCTCGTTAGCTGGGCTTTTCTCGAACATTCTTCGAGACATATTTATCAGAGCGATTATAGCGCTAATGCGTCCTATAATGAGCTTGCCACACAAGGAAAGCTCAAGCACCGCGGCGTACATAATTGAAAGGTAAACCCGCTAGCAGCGGGTTTATTCGTGAACAGCCGGGCGCCTGGAGCTTAGCGAAACGCTTGCAAGGAGTAACATGAGCGATTTCCTAAACCGTATGAAGTCTGCCGCCAAGGCCGACCTTAAGACCATCGTCCTGCCCGAGGGCGAGGATCCGCGCACCATCGTCGCGGCCAACAAGATCATCGAGGAAGGCCTGGCCAACATCGTCATCCTGGGCGATCCCAACGAGATCAACGTTCCCGGCGCCACCGTCATCGACCCGCGCAATGCCGAGAAGCACGAGGAGTACGCACAGAAGTTTGCCGAGCTCCGCGCCAAGAAGGGCGTTACCATCGAGCAGGCTCGCGCCCAGGTGATGGACGCCACCTACTTTGGCACCATGATGGTCAAGATGGGCGACGCCGACGGCCTGGTCTCCGGCGCCTGCCACTCCACCGCCGACACCCTGCGCCCCGCGCTTCAGATCCTCAAGACCGCCCCGGGCACCAAGCTGGTCTCGGCCTTCTTCGTGATGTGCACCGACACCCCACAGTTCGGCACCGACGGCACGCTGATCTTCGCCGACTGCGGCCTCAACATCAACCCGTCCTCCGACGAGCTCTCCGAGATCGCCATCGCGTCGGCCAACTCCTTCAAGACCTTCATGGGCGATGTCGAGCCCAAGGTCGCCATGCTCTCCTACTCCACCATGGGCTCTGCCGGCGGCGAGGTCGCCAAGAAGGTCCAAGAGGCCGTGAAGTTCTGCAAGGAGAAGGCTCCCGAGCTCGCCATCGATGGCGACCTGCAGCTCGACGCCGCTATCGTCCCCACCGTCGCCCAGCTCAAGGCTCCCGGCTCCTCTGTCGCCGGCAAGGCCAACGTGCTCGTGTTCCCCGACCTCGAGGCCGGCAACATCGGCTACAAGCTGGTCCAGCGCTTCGCCGGTGCTGACGCCTACGGCCCCATCTTGCAGGGCATCGCCAAACCGGTCAACGACCTTTCGCGCGGCTGCTCTGCCGACGACATCGTGGGTGTCGTGGCCATCACCGCCGTCCAGGCTCAGATGGCTGAGTAGCGTACATATCCCCTCGGGTCCCTACAGGATAAAGTTCTGAAAACGTCCTCGGACATGTCGGAAGCCCCCGCTGCGCACTACGTGCGGCGGGGGCTTCCTCCGTCCTGACGCTCCTATTTGGCAAGGTGTTTTTTAGAATCCATTTTGCGCTCGGC
>USPH01000229.1 GCA_900556515.1 uncultured Collinsella sp. | reverse complement strand
CGAGATCTGCGCATGTCTCGTGGGCTCGGAGATGTGTATAAGAGACAGCCTCCAGGGCAGATAGATGGGCGTGCACGGTGCTGGGGGAGGAAAGGCCCACGGCAGAAGCCATCTCGCGCACGCTGGGCGGATAACCCTTCTCCTGCTGATACTCCTTGATGAAGTCGTAAATTTGCTGCTGACGCTTGGTAATTTTGCGAGCCATCAGGGCATCCTCTCTACCCATGTCAAACAAATGTTCGAATTTTGCTTGACAGGAACAACTGTTCGAAGATAATAATAACCGAACATTCGTTCTCGCGCTAGACATTTTTGTCCGCGCGGCTTGATAAAACTGTTCTCAGCAAAACACGCGAGAGGAGAACATGATGAACGCAACGAATATGGTCCAGGGAAACCTTGCCCTTAAACTCGAGACGCCTGCAGAACCCACTTTTACGGTTGTTCAGGGTGGCCGCTCCGGCTTTCAGCCTTTGACCGTAAAGCCTGCTCGCAATCAGCAGGCTGTAGTTGCGCCGGCCCGCGTTGCCCTGAAGGTTCCGGCGATTGTCGCCGTTGCCGTTGCGCTTACGCTCTTCGTTGTCCTCGCTACGTCGGTCTTTAGCGCTCGTCACGCCGCGTATGCCGAGTCCGTTTCCAACGTTACCTACGAGACTATTCGCGTTCAGCCTGGTGATTCTCTTTGGTCGCTTGCCGAGGAATATCCTATCGAAGGCCTTTCCACGCAAGAGACTTCCGACATGATCCGTAACGTCAATCATCTGGAGCATGGTTCGCTCGCCGCCGGTGCGCATCTTAAGGTTCCTGCTCGTTCGTAATCATTATCGCGCTGCGCATGGTACCCTTGTTATCGTTTAAGAGGAGGTACCATGCGCTGTCCCAAATGTGGCAAGGCACATACCCGCGTCGTTGATTCCCGTATGCAGGAGTCAAATAACACCATTAAGCGCCGTCGTGAATGTTGCTCGTGTAACTATCGCTTTACAACGTTCGAGCGATGCGAAGACCCAATTGAGGTCATTAAGTCGGACGGAACCAAGCAGCGGTTCGATCGCAATAAGCTGCTCGTCGGCTTGATGCGTGCCACCATCAAGCGCGATATCGACACTAAGAAGCTTAATGAGATTATCGACGACATCGAGGTTGAGCTGCGCTCTCGCACGCTGACGGCTGTCACGTCCCATGAGTTGGGTGACATGGTGCTCAAGCGCTTGGCCAAGATCGACAAGGTGGCGTACATCCGCTTTGCCTCGGTCTACCGCGATTTCAAAGACGTCGATGAGTTTCTGCAAGAGCTCGACAAGCTAAGGTGATTCCATGTCCAACATTACCGTCAACATAAAGCGTCTCGACCCCACCGTCGAGCTTCCCAAATACGCCCATCCCACCGATGCCGGCTTGGATCTGCGCTCCAACGAGGACTGCGTCCTGAAGCCCTTCGAACGCCGTCTGGTCTCTACTGGGTTGGCCATCGCCTTGCCCGATGGCTATGCCGGCTTCGTCCAGCCCCGCAGCGGCTTGGCCATCAAGCAGGGCCTGTCTATAGTTAACACGCCGGGCCTCATCGACGCCCACTACCGAGGAGAACTCAAGGTTATCCTCATCAACCTGGACCCCTCCAACAACATCCAAATCAACAAAGGCGACCGCATAGCCCAACTCGTCATCCAAGAAGTCCCCACGGTCAACCTCGTAGAAGTAGAAGAACTAGACGAAACCGACCGAGGAGCCGGCGGTTTCGGTTCTAGCGGCGTAGCTTAGTCGTTTACGTACTGTCCGCTGACCGGCCCGACCCGCCTATATATCATCCCATGTTCAAACATTCTCGCTTCGCTGCGAAACTGCGCGTGGGACGATATATAGGCGGGTCGGGCCGGTCAGCTGCGTTTACGCACTACCAGCTGCGCCGGATCTCCATATTTAAAGCTGCAAAGGCGAACCAAAGTAATTAATTGCAGTAAGCAGATGCGGCAAAGGGACTGTTCCTTTGCCGCATCTGCTTATCAGAAAGATTGATTGTTGTTTTCAAGCGAGTAGCCGCCCGCCCGCTTCTCTCACATATCGTTCCACGCGCAGTTTCGCAGCGAGCGAAGCGAAGCGAGAATGTTTGAGCATGGAATGATATGTGTGAGAAGCGGGCGGGAGGGATACGAGCGCCCCGCGAGAATGTTTGAGCACGGGATGATATATAGGGGCCTCCCACAGGCAAGCGGACAGTCCAATGCTAGCGGATATGCGCTGGCTTATCGCCCCAGTAGAAGCGGCAGAATGCGCGTTTTCTTTTCTGGGGTTTGCCTGCGAGTTCCATGGTGGCGATGGCGATGTCTTTGGCTGCATGGGGGCGGCGTAGTACTTCGCCGTTGATGAGTAGGGCTTTGAGTGATTCGGGATGGTCGTGCAGGTGGCGTAGGGTTACGATGAGCTCTCGTGCCGTGGTGACGTGCATGCTGGCGCCCATGCCGGTGAGCATGGTGGTGTTGGCCTTTTCCTGGCCATATGACTTGCCCAGCAGGATCATCGGCAGATGCGCGCATAGGCATTCGGTGACGGTGAGTCCGCCCGATTTGAGGATTGCCAGGTCGCAGCCGTGCATGAGGGCTGCCATGTCGTCCACGTAGTCCAGAACCGTGACGTTGTCGAGTTTCATGGCGTCGAAGAGCGTCTTGAGTCGGGTGGCGTATTCCTTATCCTTGCCCGGTAAAAAGACAAAGTGCATGTCCTCAAAGCTGCGTAAGAAGGGGAGCGTGTGGTCCATCGCGGCACGGAAACGCACGTATGGTTGGGGCAAACTGGCGCCGGCCATCACCAATACGACGGTTTTGTCTATGGGGAGATTGAACTTGCTGAGCTCATCTTCGCGTTTGTAATCTGAATCGAAACCGGCACGAATGGGAATGCCCGTTATGCGGATCTTTGA
This sequence comes from uncultured Collinsella sp., assembly GCA_900556515.1. GTDB lineage: Bacteria > Actinomycetota > Coriobacteriia > Coriobacteriales > Coriobacteriaceae > Collinsella. Next base: position 154 of record USPH01000229.1, on the reverse strand, counting down.
CTCGGGAACCTTGCGCGGGCGCAGCGTTTCGGCCATAAACTCGTTGGCTACACAGAATAGGTCGGTGTCCTTGTGGGGCCAAAATCCTTCGACTTCGTAATCGGTCGGCACGCAGATGACCGGAAAATCAATACCCGTGATGCTGTCTCTTATA
>USPH01000228.1 GCA_900556515.1 uncultured Collinsella sp. | reverse complement strand
GATGTGTATAAGAGACAGGGGGTAATGAGCCCCTCATCTTCTAGAAATCTAATTTTTGAGTTCGAAAGATCGGGGTATGCGCCTCGAAGTAGGTTGACGACTTGGCCGATACTCAGATAGTTGCGTTCGGCCATGCCCTACTCACCGGTTTCGATGCGCTCCGGCGTGCTCTCGTGGTAGATGAGCGTAAACGTACCGATCTGGACGGAAGAACCGTCGTGCAGCGGGGCTGCATTGACGATAGCACCGTCGACCCAGGTGCCATTGAGCGAGCCCAAGTCCTCGATGCGAGCGCCGAGGCCCTCGCGGATAATGCGCGCGTGGCTGCGCGAAACGGTCATGTCATTGAGAAAGATGCCGTTCGCGGGATCGCGGCCGATAGTGGTCACGTCGTCCTCGAGCTCAAAGGCGGCACCAGTCTGCGGACCCTTGACGATGGACAGAACGGGGGCGGTGATGCGCACGTTGGCCATGAGGTCGGGAACGGTGACGTCGCTTGAAGGCACGCGGAATACGCAGGTAGCGTCAGCAGTCTTATCATTCTGAGGCATATTGTTAACCATGTTGTCCATGACAACCCCTAACTTATCGCGGACGTGCCGCAAATAATGAACCGTACGTAATCATACCCCAACGAATCAGTCTTCGATTTCAGGGTTCAGAAAGTCGATGTCCTCGTCCTCGGGATGCGTGAGAGCCTGTTTAATGGCCGCTCCGCCCTTAATGGAGTAGATGACAGCCGTGAGCATGGAAAAGATCACGCCGCCGTACACAAAGAAGATGCCGAGGGGCACCGAGCTTCCGTTGAGGCCCGGGAAGGCCGTAAGGGTTGAAGGTAAAAGGTGCAGGCCGTCAATAACGGGGAAACCGAGCAGCATGAGCGAGAAACCAGTCATGAGCAGCGCAGTGGCAATCTTTCCGGGAAAGACGACATCGATGGGGCGACGGTGATAATGACGCACGATAAGCGTGCCGATGCCCAGATAGATGTCGCGGCCAATAATGAGCACGCAGACCCAGATGGGCAGCTCTCCGCGGACCACCAGTCCAAGTACGCCGGTGAACAGCAGCGCACGGTCGCAAATGGGGTCCATGGCCTTGCCGAGCCACGAGACCGTCTTAGTCATGCGGGCGATTTGACCGTCCATCCAGTCGGTAGAGGCGGCAACGGCGTAGATAACGATGGCGATGACGCGGTTGTTATCCGTCACAAACAGGTACAGAAATACCAGGGTGAGGATCAGGCGCGTAAAGGTAATGAAATTGGAAATCGTAAAGATCTTATTCGACGGGTAATCGGAAGTGCCGATAAGCTCCTTTTTGATCTTCTTTTTGATGCCCACAGGACTCCCCCGCTGGTTAACGACAAAACTTTCGATACTATACCCGTTCCGGCGATGTCTATCCAGCGCAGCCATAGAGAGTCCAGACATGTGGAGGGTGTTGTTGGCGGGGCGGGAACTCACATTTATGTACATCAGCCTCCAAACATGTCGAAAAATGTCGGTTTGGAGGGTGATGTACACGTTTTTGTTGCGCGTGTGCATCATCTCATATGTTGCCAACGCTAACGGTGAACCTGAGCGCCCGGGCACATTCTTTGTTGGCTGAAACCGGCATAGCAACTAGCGGAAGGCATCATCGAAGGAGTGTGCTGGAAAGCACCCGTCTCCTTAACTGTTAGAAATGCAAGTTAATAATCTATGTGGTCAATGTGATACCGTTGAACCCGCATATCGATACCGCTCAGCCATTCGCCTCGCCCCCGTCGCACGTATCTTCATTCGGTCTGTCATTATTAATCTAACGATGCTTTGAGGAACGTAGGTGCTTCCAAATGTACTGTCGACTTCTTCTCAAACTAATCCTAAGAGACAGGGCCGTATGGATCTCTACGCTCGTTCTCGCTGCAGCCTTCTCCATCCCCATTGCGTTCAATTCACCCATCTACGGGCCCTTCTTTATGAAGCAGGGCATGCAGGGCTTTGTCGACGCATTCAATACGCGCGCACCCCAAGCCAACGGCATAGACCTATCGCCAGAGCAGCAAGTCGACGCGGAGCTTGCAAGATACGCGAACGCCGCCCTTGTCGCTCAAACCGACGCCGCCTTTCTCGATTCTGCCGAGAGCTACTACGCGCTCATGGACGAAGGCTTCCAATCCGGGTCCATCGTGGGAGACCGAGAGACCAATGACGCAGACCTCGCGTATTGCCGCGCTCTGAGCAGCTCCGGCATCACGGATATCCCGGCCTCCGCAAACGACCTGCCATTCCTTTCCTTCCTGCCTTACGCCATTGCCACGGCGCCGTCTTTCCTTCCCTTCATCCCCTTCCTTCTCTCGTCGATACTCGTGCTCGGCGCCACAAGGCCCGGGACCCTGGCGGCAAAGGCGCCCGTGCCCAAATTCCGGCGCCTTATCCAGATCGTGTTTTCGATAATCGCCGCGGGGACCGCGATGCTCCTCGCCGGCCTTGCACCCGGGGGCATTTACGCCTTGGCCCTAAACGGCTTCGGGCAAATTGGGTACCCGATCGCCTTCTTCCATGACGGCGCGCTCACTACCACGACCGCGGGAAACGTCTTCACGACCATACTTCTCGCGCTGCTCGCGGGTGGAACCTTGATATCCGTTTGTTCCGTCGTCCTATCGACCGCAACGAGGCGCGTCTTCGCGGGCCCCCTTACCTCCGCGTTGCTTGTCGCGGCCCCGGCATTCCCGTTACTGTCCGATTCGGCACTGGGGCATAACGCCGCGCTCGAGCTCCTGCCGCTGGCCGTGTTCTCGCCTATCGAGGCAACGGGTTACGTAGGATGCTTCCCGACAGAATTCATTGGCTCCGGTTCAGGCAGCGCATCGATGCTTGCCGTGGCCCTGGCATACGTCGCGGTCTTTTTTGCGGTCGGCGCCGTTGCGACGCGTTCCCCCAAACAGCCTGGACCCGCGAAAAAGCACCATGGGCTCGAGCTTCTGGACGCGAGCGTGGGATACGGGAGCACGACGATACTTTCAATCGGGTCGCTTTTCCTGAGCCCGGGAACGGCGGCGGGCCTCGTTGCCCCCAACCTGTCTCTTATACA
>USPH01000227.1 GCA_900556515.1 uncultured Collinsella sp. | reverse complement strand
TCTGCGCATGTCTCGTGGGCTCGGAGATGTGTATAAGAGACAGGGGTTCGATGCGATTTCGTGGGATGAGGCGTTCGCGCAGATCGCAGCGCGCCTTGGGGAGATTGTTGACGAGCGCGGGCCTCGTTCGCTGGGCATGACGCTCGGGGTGCCCTCGTTCGACCGCTACTGGGCGCATCGTTTTATGCATGCGCTGGGCTCGCCCAACGTATACGGTGCCGACGGTGCCTGCGAGGTAAGCCGTCTCACCGGCTGGGAGCACAGCCTGGGCTATAGTCCCGCTTCCGACCTGGCGCATACCGATTGCATCATGTACCTGGGGCGTTCGCTGGTGGACTCGTCTTCGATGGGGGCAGTCGACGCCTTGAATGATGCACGCCGCCGCGGGGCGAAAATCATTGTCGTGGACCCGCGGCGCAGTGGCTCTGCGGCGCTTGCCGACCGCTGGTTGCGCGTGCGCCCGGGCTGCGACTTGGCGCTGCTGTTGGGTATTGCCCATGTCTTGATTGCCGAGGATCTGTATGACCACGAGTTCGTGACCCGCTATACCACGGGTTTTGACGAGCTGGCGCAGGCGGCCAGTGCTTGGACACCCGAGTGGGCCGAATCGATGTGCGACGTGCCGGCCGCAGAGATTGTCGCCACGGCGCGCGATCTCGCTGCCGCCGCGCCTGCCGCTGTGGTGGATGCGGGCTTTCATGGCGGCATCGGTATCGCGTATGCCAACAGTACCCAGACCGCGTGCGCGATTTGTCTGGTCGATGTGCTGCTGGGCTGCATCGGACACGCGGGCGGTGCCCTCAACCCGCCCACGCCGCTTGCGTTGGGCGACCTCGATCCCGCACGCTTTGCGACGCCGCCGGTGCCGCGCGGGCCCAAGCTGGGGTCCGAGCGCTATCCACTGGTCGATCCGGTGCGCGGTCTGTGCACGACCATCGGTCAGTCGATTCTTGCCGGCGATTTGCGTGGACTCATCGTCTATGCCAGTAACCCCGGTGCGGGCTATGGCAATGCACAGGCTTGGTTGAGTATTTTGCAGCAGCTCGACTTGCTCGTGACGATTGATATTCGCTGGTCCGAGACGGCGCGTGTTTCTGACTTCGTGCTGCCCGACGTGACGTATCTGGAGGCCGACCGCGGTGTGGGTACGGTCGTGGGCGCCAACGATGCGCGCGTGTTCTACCGCAACGCCGTGCTGCCCGTGCAGCATGACGACACACGTCCCGGTCGGGAGATTTTTGCCGGTCTGGCGCAGGCGTGTGGCGTGGGCGAGTACTTCCAGTTTACGTCTGACGATCTGGCGGCTGCCCAGGTGGCGCCTTTTGGGATCAATCTGGACGAGCTCAAGGAGCGCGGCTGGGCCGACACGGGTGTTGCGTTGCCGTCGCGTACGGGCGAGCCGGCGATTCCCTTGGATGGCGGCAAAATTGCGCTGGCAAGCGACGTATGGGAACGAGCCGGTCTGGGTCGTGTACCCAACTGGATCGCTCCCATGGTGGAGCCCGGTCCGGGGATGTTTCGCCTCATTAGCGGCAACCGTCCCTTTGAGTCGCATACCTCGCGAAGGCTTGCGGCCCAAGGTGCCGCCGAGGCTGGATCGGACCTGGATGCCGTGCAGATGAATGTCGATGCTGCTGCGCACATGGGCATTGCCGACGGCGAGATCGTCGAACTCGTGAGCGATATGGGCCGCGATCGCGTACGCGTGGAGACGACGCCCTATCTGCATCCGGCGTGCATCTTTACGTCGGCTGCTCCCGGTGGGCGTTCGCTTGGCTCCGATGCCGGTGGCGCTCAAGGCTTGGGCGTGGGCCCGCTCGACCATACGCCGTTGCGTTGGGACCCGTTGACGGGCGCCGCGCTCACCCAGGAAAACGCCGTTCGCGTGGAAAAGATCGCGGCGCGCGAGGATAATAACGAGTAATTGACTCAGCTAATGTATTTGACTGATCCACGTTTCTTTTGAAAGGCCGCACATGAGCGATAGCCAGAACATGTCCGATGAGGTACGCGCCCGACTGCGCGCCATTCCCTCCGTCAACGAGCTGCTCGCAGAGTGGCCAGTTGTGAAGGCTGTGGGGGAGACCTGCGACGCGGTGGTGCATGCCGCCGTGACGGCAGAGCTCGACGAGGAGCGCGCCGCCATTCGCGCCGGCGCCGCCCCGCGCTCTAAACGCGATCTGGCTTCGGCCATCGAGTGGCGTGCGCACCGCTCCGCGCTGCCGAGCCTGCGCCCAGCAGTTAATGCCACGGGTGTGGTCATCCATACCAACTTGGGCCGCGCCCCGCTCGCGGAGTCGGTCGCCAAGGCCGTGGCCGAGGTTGCGCGCGGGTACAGCACGCTCGAGTACAGTGTGGACACTTGTTCGCGCGGGTCGCGCAAGGAGCACGCCGCGCAGCTGATCCGCTCGCTCACCGGTGCCGAGGACGCGCTCGTGGTCAACAACAACGCCGCCGCGGTACTGCTGGTGCTGGCGACCCATGCCGCAGGCAAGGAGGTTATCGTCAGCCGCGGCGAGCTTGTCGAGATTGGCGGCAGCTTCCGCATCCCCGATGTCATGGCGGCTTCGGGCGCCAAACTCGTCGAGGTCGGCGCCACCAACCGCACGCATTTGGACGACTATGAGCGCGCCATCACGCCCGATACGGCGATGATCCTCAAGGTCCATCCTTCCAACTATCGCATCGAGGGCTTTCACGAGGAGGTGGGCTCTCGGGAGCTCGCCGCCCTGGCCCACAAGCATGGTCTGCTGTTCTACGAGGACCAGGGTTCGGGCGCGCTGTTGCCCGATGACATCCTGGTGCGCGGCGGCGAGGAGCCTACGCCGGCTTCGGTTGCGGCGGGGCTCGATTTGGTGTCGTGCTCGGGCGATAAACTGCTCGGTGCAGCACAGGCGGGCATTATCATGGGCCGTCGCGATCTGGTCCAGGCCTGTGGGTCGCATCCGCTTATGCGCGCCCTGCGCCCGGGCAAGTTGGCGCTCACGGCGCTCGAGGCCACGCTGCGTATCTACATGGATGGCGCCGATGTTGCCCATCGTGAGGTGCCGGTGCTCAACATGCTCACTGTCTCTTATACACATCTCCGAGCCCACGAGACATGCGCAGATCTCGTAT
>USPH01000226.1 GCA_900556515.1 uncultured Collinsella sp. | reverse complement strand
GCATGTCTCGTGGGCTCTGAGATGTGTATAAGAGACAGCGTCAGCGCCCGGCGCAGCGTCGAGTTTGACGAGCGGCGTAACCTCCTCACTCGCAAACGTGCCGCGGTATGCCTCGTCGACACACGCCGAAATTTCTTCGGCCGTGTAATCATTCAGTAACATTCCCAACACATCTTGAGCGATTTCAAAGTACGATTTATCTGCAAGCGAGCTGATATCGACCTGCTGGGTGCCGAGCTCGTCCGAGACAAACAAACCCCCGTCGGGAGCGATGCCGGTGCGGATTGCCACCTTACTTGAGCACGATAAAGTGCGTCCTCGTGTACTATGATAAGTTCCCATATAACACTGCTCCTCGGATGCCTTGGTCCCAATCGGTGAAACCATGGTATCAGAGCACGCAAAACAGGTTTGCAGAGGCTTTTAGAAAGGTAACCTCCACGCCATGATAAAAATTGCCAAGTTTGGCGGCTCGTCGGTCGCCGACGCCGAACACTTTAAGAAGATCAAGGCCATCGTCGATGCCGACCCTGCCCGCCGTTTTGTGGTGGTTTCTGCCTGCGGTCGCCGCTTTAAGGGCGACACCAAGGTGACCGACCTGCTCTACCTGGTTAACGCGCACGTTAAGTATCACGTGTCGTGCGAGGAACTACTCGAGGACATCGGCCAGCGCTATTTTGATATCGCTGACGAGTTGGAGCTCACCTATCCCATCCGCGAGGAGTTCGCGGCCTTTGCCGAGCGCGCCCGCTCGGGCGGCTACTCTACCGAGGAGCTCGTGAGCCGCGGCGAGTACTTCACCGCTCGCCTAATGGCCGAGTACCTGGGCCTGCCGTTCCTGGACGCCGCGACGGTTGTGGCGTTCCATCACGACGGTACGCTCAGCATGAACCGCACCTCCGAGCTGGTGCAGGAGTACGGCCAGCAGGGCGGCTTTGTTATGCCTGGCTTCTACGGCGCGACGCGTGAGGGCCAGATCAAGCTGCTCGATCGTGGCGGCGGCGATATCTCGGGCTCGATCCTGGCCAAGTGCCTGGGCACCGACCTGTACGAGAACTGGACCGACGTCTCGGGCTTCTATTCTGCCGATCCGCGTATTGTTCCCGAGGCTCAGCCCATTGCGCGCGTTACCTACGAGGAGCTGCGCGAGCTTTCGTACATGGGCGCAAGCGTCCTGCACGAGGAGGCCGTGTTCCCCGTGCGCGAGGCGGGTATTCCGCTGGTCATCAAGAACACCAATGCGCCGCAGGACCCCGGCACCATCATTAGCGAGACGGCTGATGAGGGCGAGGCCGAGCCCATCATTACCGGCGTGACCGGCAAGCGCGGTTTTGTCGCCATCAACGTCGCCCGCGACCGCACCAAGCCCCGCGTTGGCTTTATGCGCCGTGCGCTTTCGGTCTTCGAGCGCTATGACGTTTCCGTCGAGCACATGCCCACCGGTGTCGACCGCTTTGGCGCCGTGGTGCAGGAGCGGGACGTTCACGATTCGCTGTACTCGCTCGTAGGCGACATTCAGCAGGAGGTCGAGCCGCTCGAGATCGAGGTTGTCAAGGGTCTGGCACTTATCGCGACCGTTGGCCGCAACCTGCGCGGTCGTGCCGGCATCTCTGGCCATCTGTTTGGCATGCTTGGCCAGGCCGGCGTGAGCGTGCGTATGATTTCGCAGAGCTGCGACGAGATCAACATCATTATCGGTGTCGAGGAGAAGGACTTCGACCTGGCGATTCAGACCATTTACCGTGCCTTCTCCGATGAGAACGGCATTGTGAAGGTCTCCGACCTGGAGGCCCCCGCGCCGGTCGATCCCGCCCTGACCGCGCTCCGCAAGTAGCTGCCGTCCCGGTGCATTTTTGGGACAAGTGCCAAAAATCTACGGCGGGGCGTTTCGTTTCGGTTTCGTTTCGACGGGGCGGGTTTCGTGCCTGCCCCGTTCTTGTATACACTGGCAACAATAATCGGCCTGCTCGGCGTGCGGGCAAAAGCCACAACCTTTAAAGGGGGAAGCATGAAACAGTACACGGTTGCTATTTTGGGCGCGACGGGAGCCGTGGGCACCCAGATGCTCGAGTGCCTCAACGAGCAGGAGTTCCCGGTCGACAAGCTCAAACTGTTGGCAAGTGCACGCTCCGCGGGCAAGACTGTTGAGTTCCGCGGCGAGCAGATCGTGATCGAAGAGGCCTGCCCCGAGGCCTTTGAGGGCTGTGATATTGTACTCGGAGCCGCCGGCGACGATATCGCCAAGGAGCTGCTTCCCGAGGCCGTCAAGCGCGGCGCCGTCGTGGTCGACAACAGCCATGCCTTCCGTATGGATCCCGAGGTACCGCTGGTCGTGCCCGAGATCAATGCCGACGATATCAAGTGGCATCACGGCCTAATCGCCAACCCCAACTGCGCGACCATCATCGGCCTGGTTCCCACGTGGCCGCTGCATCAACTCGCCGGCGTGAAGCGCATGATCGTCTCGACGTATCAGGCGGCTTCGGGTGCCGGCGCTCCCGGCATGGCCGAGCTCGAGGCTCAGCTGGCCGCCCTGGGCCGCGGCGAGGAGATTCCCGAGCCGCGCGCGTTTGCCGCCCAGCTGGCGAGCAACCTGATTCCGCAGATCGGCGGCGTCAAGGAGGAAGGCTTTACCTCCGAGGAGATGAAGCTGCAGAACGAGGGCCGTAAGATCATGCACCTGCCCGAGTTGCGCGTGAACTGCACCTGCGTGCGCGTGCCCGTGCTGCGTTCGCACTCCGAGAGCATTACGCTCGAGTTTGAGCGCGATATTACGGTCGAGGAGGCTCGTGCTGCGCTGGCTGCCGCTCCCGGCGTCAAGCTGGTTGACGATATGGCTGCCGAGGATGCACACGACCGCTTCCCCATGCCGATGGATACGTCCGACCAGGATCTGATTTGGGTCGGCCGCGTGCGTCGCGACATCTCGAACCCCGAGGCCGCGCGCGGTATCACCTTCTGGTGCTGCGGCGACCAAATCCGTAAGGGCGCGGCAACCAACGCCGTCCAGATTGCCAAGCTGCTCTGCGAGTAGTGTGACCTGTCCGGCGGGGCCGGGCTTAGTTTTCAGAACGTCCTCGACCATGTGTGGCGCCTTGTCCCTGTCTCTTATACACATCTG
>USPH01000225.1 GCA_900556515.1 uncultured Collinsella sp. | reverse complement strand
AGATCTGCGCATGTCTCGTGGGCTCGGAGATGTGTATAAGAGACAGCCTTGTACCAGAGTGCCGACTGCTTGATGTAGCGTTTTTGCGTGTCGAAGTCGATGTAGAACAGGCCGTAGCGCTTGTTATAGCCATTGGCCCACGAGAACTGGTCCTGCAGGCTCCAGATAAAGTAGCCCTGGACGTCGACGCCCTCGGCGCGCGCCTGGAGCACCTTCTCCATGTGCTGGTCGACAAAGTCGATGCGCTCGGGATCGGCGACGATGCCGTTTGCGTCGGGCTCGGGGTCCTTGTGGCCCAGGCCGTTTTCGGTGATATAGATGACGGGGAGGTTGGGATAGGTGGCGCTGATGTGCTTGAGCGTGTCGTAGAGGCCTTGCGGGTAGATGAGCCAATCCCAGTCGGTGGTGGGGATACCCGGCATATCGACCTGCTGCCCGACGCCCTTAAACTTAAAGCACGAGGTGCCCTTGTCTCCGGTGCCGTTAAAGCTGTTGGTTGACTCGCCATCGTAGGCGGCGATAAACGCCGACTGATAGTAGTTGAGGCCGAACATATCGTTGCGGGGCGCCGCCTTGGCGAGCTCCTCCATGTCGCTGTCCTCAACCGTAAGTGTGGCGTTGTTGGCACGCAGAATCTCGTTGATGAGTGAGAGGGTGCGCGCGGAGTAGTGACCCAGGAAGGCGCCGTCCATGATGAAGTCGGTGTAGAAGGCGTTGTACAGGTCGGCGGCGTGCTGGTCGGCGGGCGAGTCGGTGGCAGGATATGCCGGCGTCAGGACGTTGACCATGCCAATGCGTCCGCCCAGGTGCTCGGTCTCGTCAAGATCCTTATACAGGTTGACGGCGCGGGCGTGGGCAACGAGCTCGTTGTGCTGGCTCTGGATGCCGCTCGTCACATCAAAGTGATGGTTGGGCGGGAAGTTGCCTTGGATGTATTGGGAGTGCGAGAGGCTGATGAGCTCGTTGATGGTGAACCAATTCTTGACCTCGCGGAACTCGCGGAAGCAGAACTCGGCATAGCGCACATAGGCGTCGACGGTCTTGCGGTTGAGCCAGTCGCCCTGGTTGAACAGGGCGGCGGGGGAGTCAAAGTGATGCAGGGACACATAGGGCTCGACGCCATACTTTTTGCAGCAGGCGAACAGCTCGTGGTAGTGCTTAACGCCCTCGGCGAGGGGTTCGGCATCGTCGCCGTTGGGGAAGATGCGGGTCCAGGTGATGGACACACGAATGGCGTTGAGTCCATGCTCGGCAGAAAGGCGGATATCCTCCTCGTAGCGGTTGTAGAAATCACTGGCCGGGTCGGGCAAAAAGCGACCCTGGGCGACAAGGTAATCGTCCCACATGGTCTTACCCTTGCCTGCCACCTTCGTGGAACCTTCCGTTTGGTACGCGGCGGTTGCGGCGCCCCAAACAAAGCCCTTCGGCAGCTGCTGTACGCGGTTTAGCAAAGACATATGCATACACCCTCTCGTCTCGCTGTTCGATATTGTGCGTTTGCGCTCAGGAGGCTCCCTGGTTAGCGTTCAGCGGTGAAAAAGCCCGATAAACACTATCTTAAAATGATTAGAACCAAAATGAGCACGTGAACATTTGACAATGAGCACGTTAACATCCGGCTGGGATGTATAGAAACAAAACAACTTCAAACAGCCGCGAACGGTTGTATTTGTTCGGTAAGCGGTTTTGATTGACAGAAGTTTTCATGTTGTGGTATATGGCTCGGGTATCATGAGCACGTTATCAATGTATGTACGATGCGCCATGGGCGCGGGGAATAGTTGGGAAGCAGGTTAGCGTGGAAGGCATGGATCAGCAGACAAGGAATGGTCGTTCGGCGAGCGCGGCAGAGGTTGCGGCGCTCGCTGGCGTGAGCCGCCAGACTGTGTCTCGCGTGGTCAACGGTATGCCCAACGTGACGGAAAAGACGCGCAAGCGTGTGCTGGCCGCCATGGAAGAGCTGGGCTTTCGTCCCAATTTTGCTGGAGCGGCGTTGCGCGGCGGGTCGTATCGTTCTATTGGCCTGTGCATGTACAACATCACACGTGTCGGTAACCTGGCGACGCTCGAGGGTATCATGCAAGCGGCGCGCGAGCACGATTTTGCCGTCACTATGATCGAGATGGGCGGCGACAAGCCCTATGCACTTGCCGATGCCTCGCGCCGCATGGTCGAGCGACCCGTCGACGGCATGATTCTCAACATGAACCGCATGGCTCCCGATTTTGAGGAGTTTGTTCCCCAGCCGGGAGTGCGAACGGTCATCCTGTCCATGTATGCGCATCCGCGCTGCACGACGATCGACTCCGACCAGTATGGTTCGTGCGAGCTGTTGACCAATTATCTGCTGGAACATGGTCACTCGAATATGCGGTTTGTGGCGGGTCCGGAAAACTCGATTTCCTCGCGTTTTCGTGAGGCCGGTTGGCGCGATACGCTGGGTCGTGCTCATGTCGATGCCGCTCCGATGCTGCGCGGCGATTGGAGTGCGGACAGTGGGTACGCCATGGGCGAGCGGATTGCGGCCGAGGTGCTTGCCGGCGGGTCGCAGGCGCCGACTGCCGTGCTTGCGGCAAATGACCAGATGGCGCTGGGCGTTATCGCCGCGCTCGAGAACGCGGGCCTGTCCGTGCCCGACGACGTGAGCGTGGTTGGTATCGACGACGCACTCGAGGGACTTGTTCCTCACAATCGGCTGACGACGCTGCGATTTGATTTGCGCGGTGTCGGTAAGCTTGCGTTTGAGGCGGCGATTGGAGAGAGCTCGTCTATCGAGGCGATTCATGTGCCGAGCACGCTGGTCGAACGCTCGACTGTTAGGGACATACGGGGTTAGGTCCTACTCCGTTTGTCTCGATTTGTAACAGGTAGACGGTCAAAAGCGGGCTACGTGTTACAGATTTAGATTCTTCGGAAAGAGCAATCCTGTTCGTCTCAATCTGTAACAGCTAGGACCCAAAAACTCGGCTAGATGTTACAGATTGAGACAAACGGACCCCGAACCGCCCAAAAAGGCCGGGGGCGGCGCGCCGTGTGACGTGCCGCCCCCGGCTGAGAAATGGGGACAGGTTATGTGGGCGGTGCAACTCCGCCAACCGCTCGCCGCAAGCCGCTAGTCCAGACGACGGG
>USPH01000224.1 GCA_900556515.1 uncultured Collinsella sp. | reverse complement strand
TTGGACCCATTCCCGACTTTAAACCCGTGAGTGCCATCGCCATTATCGCCGGGGCGACACTCGGTCGTCGTAACGGCTTTATGGTCGGTGCGTTGGCGGCGCTGACCAGCAATTTCTTTTTTGGGCAGGGCATGTGGACGCCGTGGCAGATGTATGCCTGGGGGCTCGTGGGATACGTTGGCGGTGCGCTGGCGCATGCCGGCGCTTTTGATCGCGCCGATGGCACCGTGCGTATGCCGGCGCTGCTGACCTACGGCTTTGCTTCGGGTTTGCTGTACGGCGTTGTGATCAACGCGTATGACATCATTGGTTTTGTGCAGCCGCTTACTTGGGCGGGTGCCGTGGCGCGTCTTGCCACGGCAGTGCCGTTCGATATTACGCACGGCTTTGCGACCTGCGTGTTCTTGGCCGCCTTGTACAAGCCTTGGTGCCGTCGCATTAACCGTGTCGTCGTGAAATACGGGCTGTAAGGCATTTCGCGTTTCCTCGCGAACTTGCGGTGGAATAGTTCTCGTTTTTGGCTATTTGCTGCCCAAACAGGAACTATTCCACCGCAGCTTATAGGGGGAGAGGGGTCACATGATCTGTTTTCCTCCGTCCCCCAGGAATTACTTGGGGCTAGAGCTCTAGCGTGAGGGTGACGGGGCAGTGGTCGCTGCCAAAGATGTCGCCGCGGATGCCGGTGTCGCGTACGTTGTCGGCGATTGCGTCGCTTACCAGGAAGTAGTCGATGCGCCAGCCTGCGTTGTTCTTGCGGGCATTAAAGCGGTAGCTCCACCAGCTGTAGACGCCCTCGACGTCGGGGTTTGCCGCGCGCCAGGTATCGGTAAACCCGGCGTTGAGCAGCTCGGTAAACTTGCCGCGTTCTTCGTCCGAAAAGCCGGCGTTGCCGCGGTTGGACTTGGGGTTCTTAAGGTCGATCTCCTCGTGTGCCACGTTAAAGTCGCCGCAAGTTACGACGGGCTTGCCGGTCTCGCGCTCAAGCGCGCTCAAAAAGCCGCGGTAGGCATCGTCCCAGGCCATGCGCACATCGATGCGCGCGAGTTCGTTTTGCGCGTTGGGCGTGTAGACATCCACAAACCAAAACTTGTCGAACTCGAGCGCACAGACGCGGCCCTCGGTTGCGGCTTGGGCGACGAGTACGGTCGCCTCGCCCTCGCCGGCGTAGGGTAGCAGCGCGTCGGCGTGCAGCACGCGCAGCGGTTCCTGGCGGCTAAAGACCGCAGTGCCCGAATAGCCTTTACGCTCGGCGTAGCTCCAGGTTTGGTGATAGCCGGGCAGGTCAATATCAACCTGGCCTTCTTGCAGCTTGGTCTCTTGCAGCGCCAGGATATCGACGTCGAGTTCTTGCGCGATCTGGATAAAGCTCGGGTCCTTTTTGAGCACGGCGCGCAGGCCGTTGACGTTCCACGAGGCGAAAGTGTAAGTCTGAGGCATGGTGTCCTTTCGACGGGGTTGGCAGGCTTAAGATTAGCGCAACAGGGGCGGGGTGGGCTCCGCGCATGCTGACTTAAAGGACGCATGCTGGGACGTCGCTCAACGCTGCCCGACCAACATGGACGGAGGACAAACATGACGCAAGCGATAACAGATCCCAAGCAGGCCTCCGCCGCGCTGGCGGAGCTGTTCAATACCCACGAGCGCGTGGTGTTCTTTGGCGGCGCGGGCGTTTCCACGGCAAGCGGCATTCCCGATTTCCGCAGCGTGGACGGCCTGTATCACCAGCAGTTTTCCTATCCGCCCGAGACCATGCTCTCGCACAGCTTTTACAAGGCACACCCGGCCGAGTTCTTCGACTTTTACCGCACCAAGATGATCGCGCCTGGCGCCAAGCCTAATCGCTGCCACACCAAGCTGGCCGAGCTGGAACGCGCGGGCAAGCTCAGTGCCGTGGTGACGCAAAACATCGACGGCCTGCACCAGGCGGCCGGCTCGCAGCGCGTGTTCGAGCTGCATGGCTCGGTCCACCGCAATATCTGCCAGGCGTGCGGCGCGGTCTATGGTGCCGATTGGATTTGCGCGCGCGAGCACGAGGATGCCGCGGGCGTGCCCGTGTGTCCCGTGTGCGGCGGCCGCATCAAGCCCGACGTGGTGCTCTACGAAGAGCCGCTCGACGAGCGCGTGCTCACCGGCGCCGTTGCCGCCATTGCCGCGGCCGATGCCCTCATCGTGGGCGGAACCTCGCTCGTGGTGTACCCGGCGGCGGGCCTCACGCGCTACTTTACTGGCGATACGCTGGCCATTTGCAATTTGGCGCCCACCGATCAGGATGCAAATGCCGACCTGCTGATTTCTTGCGACATCGCGGCCGCGTTTGCGTTCTAGCCCGCGTGCGCGGATACAATAGAAAGACTGATTGCAAAGCGACCCCGCCGCCAGCGCCCGAGCGCGGCGGCGGGGGCATTTTAGGAGGATGTTCATGGCGAACGATAGCAAGACATGGCGGTGCGGAAAGTACGAGCTCAGCTTTGACCGTCCGCGCATCATGGGCGTCCTCAACGTGACGCCCGATTCGTTTAGCGATGGCGGCGAGCACTTCGATCCGGATGCCGCGATTGAGTACGGCTTGGCGATGCTCGACGCCGGTGCCGACATCATCGACGTGGGCGGCGAGTCCACGCGCCCCGGCTTTACCCCGGTCAACCCCGACGAGGAGGCCCGCCGTGTGCTGCCCGTGGTGCGCGCACTGGCCAAGGAGGGCGCCATCGTCTCGATTGACACGCGTCATGTGGCGGTTGCCAAGGCGGCCGTGCGCTGCGGAGCCTCGATCGTCAACGATGTGACCGGCTTCACCGACCCCAAGATGGTCGAGTTTGTTAAGACGAGCGCTTGCGGCGTCATCGTGATGCACGCCGGCGAGGTCGCTGCTCCCGCGCGCACGCACGCGACGGTGCAGCTCGATACCTCGGCCGCGGCGTTTGTTGCCGAGAAGGCGCGCGAAGCGGCTGCCGAGGCCGCGCGCGAGGCCGAAAAGCCGGGCCGCCGCCGTCGTGGCAAGCTGCTGGGCGAGCCTAAGTCGGAGGCCAAGCTTCCGGGCGGCGTGGTGCAGCCCTCGCTGCCGTTTGGTGACCCGGAGCCCGCATCCGCGCCCGCAGCCGAACAGGAGACGCCGGCCGCCGAGCAGGCTGCCCCCGCC
>USPH01000223.1 GCA_900556515.1 uncultured Collinsella sp. | reverse complement strand
ACACATACCTGACGGGCAAGACCGATCTCGATCCAGCCGCCATGGCCTCGTTTGCCGAGGAGCACAACTTCGCCCCCACCGGTGCGACCGAATGGCGCTTCATGACCGACGGCGCCGCCGCCATCGGATTGAGATCGACCCCCGTGGCCCCTTCGCGCGCGAGCATCGCATCCGCGTTGGATGCCGGCATGCCGATCATCTGCTGCCTCACGCCCGGCGACTTCACCACAGTCGGGCATTTCCTTGTCATCAAGGGCATGGACAGCCGCGGCATGGTCGAAATCCATGACCCCAACAGCCCCTACAACAGCGCAAAACGCTGGCCGATCAGCCAGGTTCTCCCGCAAATCGAAGCGCTCTGGGCCTTCTCGCTCTAACCCCATACAAATAGACGCCCCGGGGCAGTAAGCCGGGGCGTCTGGGAGAGGGAGGCTCTGTGAGCGTCACGCGCGATGCAGCAGCCACACGCGACGACGGAAATCATCGGACGCCCAGCCGGCTCGAAGCGGCAGCCGGGCGTCCGACGACATAGGGGGTACTAACCGACGATGCGGGTACCGGAGAGGCCTGCCATGGTCTCAGCGGCCTTGTCCAGGGCGCCGATGATGCAGGTGCGGCCCTTGCGGGAGCGAGCGAACTTGATGGCGGCGCGGACCTTGGGCTCCATGGAACCCTTGCCGAACTGGCCCTCGTCGGCCAGGCGCTCGGCCTCGTCGGCGGTGATGTCCTCGAGCTCCTCCTGGTTGGGCTTGCCAAAGTTGATGGCGACATGCTCAACGGCGGTCAGCAGGAACAGAACGTCGGCGTCGCAGTCCTCGGCCAGCAGCTCGCCGCCCAGGTCCTTGTCGATGACGGCGGGAACGCCCTTGTAGCAGCCCTTGTTCTCGTAGTCGCGGACGACGGGGATGCCGCCGCCACCGCAGGCGATGACGATGAACTCGTTGTCGAGCAGGTTGAGGATGGAGTCAGCCTCGACGATCTTCTTGGGATCGGGGGAAGCGACGACGCGACGCCAGCCGCGGCCGGAATCCTCGACGAAGACCTTGGAGGGATCCTCGGCCATGAACTCCTTGGCCTGCTCCTCGGTGTAGAAGGGGCCGATCGGCTTGGTCGGGTTCTTGAACGCGGGATCATCCGGATCGCACTCGATCTGGGTGACGACGGTGGCGGCGTGCCAACGCTTATAGCGCTTGTGCATCTCGCGGCCGATGCCCTGCTGCAGGTGATAACCAATGTAGCCCTGGGACATGGCGCCGCACTCGGGCAGCGGCATCTCGGGGGTACCGATGGCATCGTGGGCAGCGGCGAAGGCGTTCTGGATCATGCCGACCTGCGGGCCGTTGCCGTGGGTGATGATGATCTCATTGCCCTGCTCGATGAGACCGAGGAGAGCGTGGGCGGTATTGCTCACGGCCTCGATCTGCTCGACGGGGTTGTTGCCGAGGGCGTTGCCGCCAAGGGCGACGACAATACGATCGGGCTTGCCAAGAGGCTTAGACATTGCTGGAATCCTTTCTGTAAAAGGCCTACAACCCATTAATAACCCGCGTCCGTGCGATACGCGAGTTTATTAAGGTTTATATTCTCTTTATCGCTCATTTTATTCATTTTGAAAATAGCGGAACGGTGAACGGTCGTTTTTGTCCGCTCAGCGTACAGAACTCCAGCTCAGACATATCTACGTAATTTACGTGCGACTTTATTTAAATGAAGCGAGGATTATGTCGGATTATGCAAACTACATCTCTGCTAAACACAAAACGGACAGCGCAATATCTTACTCGCGCTATACGAGATTCTATGCACTTATAAGTCGAGTATGCACCCCTGCAAAAACAAGGGGCTTTTCATCCAGCAAAAGGAATAAAGAAGCGCTCCGAAAAGGCGGCAACAACCCTGTCCTCCCCCGCGTCCCAAAGTGGCGCGAGGTTTCGCGGCAAAGCCGCGAAACAGCGAAAGGGACGGAATACCCGACCAACAACATCCTTCATTCAGCCACACAATCCGAGGACGTAGTCGTAGCAGGATCTGAGGGCTAACCTTCGCGGACACTCCGCAGGACGAAAGAACCCCCGCCGCACGTAGTGCAGCGGGGGTTCTTTCATGTCCGAGGACGTCCGCGAAGGTTAGCCCTCAGATCCTGCGGCGGGAGACCTAGGCCTCGTTGTACACCGTCTTGAGCTTCAGCAGGTGAGCGTAGCGGTCCATAGCGGCCTGCTCGTTCTCCTTGAAGAGCTCCTCGGCGCGCTCGGGGAAGGAACGCGTCAGCGAAGCGTAACGGGCCTCGTTCATCAGGAACTCCTGATAACCGCCCGCGGGCTCCTTGGAATCGAGCGAGAACTTCTTGCCGGCAGCAGCCTCGGGGTTGAAGCGGAAGAGGTTCCAGTAACCGCACTCGACAGCCTTCTTCATCTCGGCCTGGCAGTTCTGCATGCCACCCTTCTTGATGGAGTGCATCTCGCAGGGGCTGTAGCCGATGATGAGGGACGGACCGTCGTAGGCCTCGGCCTCGTGGATGGCCTTGAGGGTCTGAGCCGGGTTGGCGCCCATGGCGACCTGCGCCACGTACACGTAGCCGTAGCTCATCGCAATCTCGGCGAGGCTCTTCTTCTTGATGTTCTTGCCCGCGGCGGCGAACTGGGCGACCTGGCCCAGGTTAGAGGCCTTGGAGGCCTGGCCGCCGGTGTTGGAGTACACCTCGGTGTCGAACACGAAGACGTTGACATCCTCGCCGGAGGCCAGGACATGGTCCACGCCGCCGAAGCCGATGTCATAGGCCCAGCCGTCGCCGCCGAAGATCCACACGGACTTCTTGGACAGGTACTCCTTCTCAGCCAGGACGGCGGGAGCCACGGGGCAGCCCTCAGCGGCGGCCTTCTCCAGCTCGGCGATCAGAGCCTTGGCAGCGGGAGCGTTGGCGGTGCTGTCGTCCTTGGTGTCCAGGAAGGCCTGGAAGGCAGCCTTGAAGGACTCGCTGGCCTGGTCGGACTCGGCCATACCCTTGACCTGAGCGATCAGGCGCTCACGGATGGCCTTCTGGCCCAGATACATACCCAGGCCGTGCTCGGCGTTGTCCTCGAACAGGGAGTTGGCCCAGGCGGGACCCTTGCCCTCAGCCGTGGTGGCATAGGGAGAGGTCGCGGCGGGACCGCCCCAGATGG
>USPH01000222.1 GCA_900556515.1 uncultured Collinsella sp. | reverse complement strand
GCGGCTGCAGCCGGCCTTGATGGTGGCGTCGACGATCCACTGGACCATGGGCTTACCCAGGATCTTGTGCGAAACCTTGCAGTGGTTCGACTTCATGCGGGTGCCCTCGCCGGCAGCGAGGATAATTGCGGTTGCGTCCATGTGATCTCCTGTTACGTTATAGAGACGTGTGTTTGGAAACGATACACGGCGCAATATGATACCGCAGGCATATGATGAGCGCGTAACGATTGGCGCATGGCGGCCGAGGCCTGTGCTGCCGGTGCGGTGTATGCGCTGCTTGCGGACGGCGTTGGCGGTGCTGCTGAGTTGGCATTTGAGCGAGGGGACGGGGGTGGCCGTGGACAACATGCGAGAAGAATCGGGCGGCGAGTCCGTCGCGGCGTTCTCGATGTCGCATCCGGCGGTGCCGGCCCTCTATATAGTGCTGACGCTTGGGCTCACTATGTTCTCGATGCAGCCGGTGTTGATCGCGCTGTCGCTCGCGGGCGGGCTGGCGTACGGCTTTGCGACGCGCGGCGCGGTGTGCACGCTGGGTGCGCTTCGCTGGCAGCTGCCGGTGATTTTGATTATCGCGCTGGTCAACCCGCTGTTTAGTGCATCGGGCTCGACGGAGCTGTTTCGCATTGGCATGCGCGCGGTGTATTTGGAGAGTATGGTGTACGGCCTGTGCATGGGTGGGCTGTTTGTGGCGAGCGTGCTGTGGTTTGAGGCCGCGGCATCGATGCTCGAATACGATAAGGTGCTCGCGCTGCTGGGTAATGCCGCGCCGGTGATAGCGCTCATGATTTCGATGTGCATGCGGCTGATCCCGCAGTTTTTGCGCCGCGGTCGCACAGTGCTGGCCGTGCAGGATGCGATTGATGTGCCGGGGCGTGCGCCGGCCGATCCCGTGCGCTCGCGCTTGCGGGCGTCGAGCGTGTTGATGGGCTGGGGCATGGAAGACTCGCTGGAACGTGCGGACGCTATGCGCTCGCGTGGATGGGGTGCCGCGACGCGTCGCACGACGTACGCGCGGTATCGACTGGGGCGGCGTGACATTGCCGCGCTGATTGGACTTGCGCTGTTTGGCGCCGCCGCGGTGGCGGTGGCCTGGACCGCGACGACGCAGTATTCGTTTTACCCGCAGCTCTCGGTGCCCTCGCCCTGGCCGGGCTATGTCGTGTACGCTGCCTGGATGGCGCTGCCCTGCGTGTTGCACGCGATTGATGAGAAGAGGTTCGGCTGATGGCTCGGTTGGATAGGGGGCCGGTGTCGGGCGCGGCATACGGCCCGGATATGCCGGCGATTGAGGTGCGGAGCCTGAGCTTTGCCTACCCCGATGCTGATGCTGCGGTGCTCGAGGGGCTCGACTGGTCTGTTCCCCAAGGTGCATTTGCGCTGCTTGTTGGCGGTACCGGATCGGGTAAGTCGACGCTGCTGTCGCTGCTCAAGCCCGAGATCGCGCCGGCGGGTACGCGCTCCGGCGAGCTGCGCGTGCTGGGCGAGCCCGTCGCCGACATGGATGTGCGGGCATCGGCGGAGCGCGTGGGTTATGTGTTCCAGGATCCCGAGAACCAGATCGTGTGCGAAACCGTGTGGCACGAGATGGCGTTTGGCCTGGAAAACTTGGGGCTAGCACGTGATGAGATGCGCCGTCGCGTAGCCGAGACCAGCTATTTCTTTGGGCTGGAAGATTGGCTTCACCGCGATACTGACACGCTTTCGGGTGGTCGTAAACAGTTGCTGTCGTTGGCGGCCGTTCTGGCGCTGCGCCCGTGCGTGCTGCTGCTCGACGAGCCCACGTCTCAGCTCGATCCCGTTGCCGAGAAGAATTTCCTGCACGCGCTGTTTCGTGTGAATCGCGAGCTGGGCTGCACGGTTGTTGTGGCGACGCATCAGCCGCGCCCAATGCTCGAATACGCGACGTGTGCGTACCGGATTGAGGATGGCCGCGTGCACGAGGCGGCGGATATGGCATCTTTGGGACGCCGAGAATCGCTGTTTTCCGATGACACGTTGGGGTGGGGTGCCATCCGATGTGCAAAAAACGGAGTATTCAGCAGGCGTGAGGACAATTTGGGCTCTCTGGAGCCGCCCGGGGACGTATCGAGCGCGAAAAAAAGTTCAGAATTGGACAAATCGTCCGAATTTGTGGCGCAAACGTCGCTCGAGAACGGCTCGGAAGCCTTCCCGCGCACGGATGGAAGCAGAATACTCCAAAAAATGCACGGCGGGTCGGCTACCACCCTGTCGGAAGGCTGGTTTCGCTACGATCGCGCGGGCGGTTGGGTGCTGCGCGGGCTCGATGTGACGTTTTCAGCCGGCGCGGTGCATGCGGTCGTGGGCGGAAACGGCTGCGGTAAGTCGACGATGCTCTCGGTGCTGGCGAAGACCGCCAAGCTGCAGCGCGGCCGCATGGTGCGCGGAGCGGCCTCGGCGGCGCTGCTGCCTCAGAATCCCAAAGCATTGTTGGTTGCCGAAACGGTGCGCGACGAGCTGATGGAATGGGCCTCGACCTGCGGATATGACGAGAACTTGGCGCGGGAGCGTGCGGCGAGCTTGGGGTTGTCGGGTCTGGATGGACGCCATCCGTACGATCTTTCGGGCGGGCAGCGTCAACTGCTTGCATTGGCAAAACTGTTGCTAATCGGCCCCGAACTGCTATTGCTCGATGAGCCCACCAAGGGTCTAGACCTGTTCAGCCGCCGCACCATCGCCCGCGCCCTGCGTGACCATGCGAAGGCTGGCGGCACCGTCATCATGGCTACGCACGATTTGGACTTTGCCGAGCAGGTAGCCGACGACGTCGCCATGATGTTTGACGGCGAGATTGCCTGCATGGAGTCCCCGGCCGACTTCTTTGCCGACAACGTGTTCTATAGGGCGTGATGGGATGACGGACTGTCGTTTCTCGCGTTTGCTTGCAAAACTGGAGATCCCGCTGTTGTTGGCGGTGCCGGCGGTGATGGCTGCCGCGTTGCTGGCGGGTGTTGAGCAGACAGCGTTGGCCATGCTGGTTGTGGTGGCGTTGGTGCTTGCGCTGTTCTTTGCGGGCTATGAGGCATCGCGTCCAGGCCTGCGTCAGATTATGCCCACGCTGGTGCTGGCGGCGCTGGCTGGTGGTGCCTGGTCTCTGCCTGGCTGGCGGTGCTGGCGGCCTGCTGCCTGCCTTGCGCATGG
>USPH01000221.1 GCA_900556515.1 uncultured Collinsella sp. | reverse complement strand
GCGTGGCACCAATCTTAACGTTAAGGTGCGGGTAGCCGATGGAGTTGCGGACCTGCTCAAAGGCGCGGCCGGCGGCGAACATGGCAAAGCTGCTCGCGAAGGCGACGCGACCGGTGGTTGCGATTCCGGCGGCAACACCCATCAGGTTGCTCTCGGCAATGCCCACATCGAAGAAGCGGTCGGGGCAGGCCGCCTTGAACTTGCCGGTCTGCGTGGCGGCGGCCAGGTCGGCGTCGAGGACCACAAAGTCATCGTGCTCGTTGGCGAGCTCGACGAGGGCCTCGCCGTAGCTTACGCGCGTGGCGATTTTCTTGACTTCTGCCATCCTAGAGCTCCTCTCCAGCGGCCGTGAGCTCTGCCATGGCCTGCTCAAACTGTTCATCGTTGGGGGCCTTACCGTGCCAGCCCACCTGGTTCTCCATAAAGGAGACGCCCTTGCCCTTCATGGTCTCGGCGATAATGGCGGTCGGCTGACCCTTGGTAGCGCGGGCCTCGGCAAAGGCGGCGCGGATCTGGTCGAAGTCGTTGCCGTCGGCGAGCTCCACCACATGGAACTTGAAGGCGCGGAACTTGTCGGCGAGCGGCATGGGGTCGTTGACCTCCTCGACGGGGCCGTCGATCTGCAGGCCGTTGTGGTCGACGATCACGCAGAGGTTGTCGAGCTGCTGGTTGCCGGCAAACATGGCGGCCTCCCAGACCTGGCCCTCCTCGCTCTCCCCGTCGCCCAGCAGGGCGTAGGTGCGATAGTCGTCGCCCCAGTGTTTGGCGGCAACGGCCATGCCCACGGCGGCGGAAATGCCCTGGCCGAGCGAGCCGGTGGACATGTCGACGCCCGGGGTGTCGTTCATGTTGGGATGGCCCTGCAGGTGGCTGCCGATGTGGCGCAGCGTCTCGAGATCCTCCTTGGGAAAAAATCCACGCTCGGCGAGCACGGCGTACAGACCAGGCGCGCAGTGACCCTTGGAAAGCACGAAGCGATCGCGGTCGGCCTTGCGGGGGTCGGCCGGGTCGACGTTCATTTCCTCAAAGTACAGATAGGTCATGATGTCGGCAGCGCCGAGCGAACCGCCCGGATGGCCGGACTTGGCAGCGTGCACGCCCGTGACGATGCCCTTCCTTACCTCGTTGGCAACCTTTTTGAGCTCTTCGTCGCTCATTGTGCCTTCCTTTCATCCTCTTTAGACAAGATGCGCACGGCACAGAAGGTCGTCCCAACCCAGCCGCGATGCACGTACGCCATTCATTATGCTGGAAACTGGAAGCTTTACCAGAGTATTTATCATTATTTGAGCAATTTAGCAGGCAGAACCGCTGATGAAACGGTTTACCAATGTGAACGTCTTTTGGATGGAACGCAGTCGACCCTACGCGTTAATGTCCTTGAAGCCCTCGCCGAAGGTTTCCGTGACGTCGGCCACGGTCACGATGGCGCGCGGGTCGCGCTCGCGCACGATCGTCTTGAGCGTGTTGAGCTCGCGACGACTCACGATTACCATGATCACCGGCTTCTCGGCACCCGAGTACATGCCGGTCGCCTTAAACTTGGTGCAGCCGCGACCCAGGCCATACATGATGTCGGCCGCGATATCGGGAAACTTGTCCGAGATGATGAGTACCATACGGCGTTTGTTGCCACCATCGACCACGGCATCGATCACGTAGCCGCTAATGACCATCGAAAGGCCTGCATACAGTGCGTTTTCGATTGAAAAGACCGGAGCCGATAGCGCGCATACGGCAACATCGATCGCCATGACGGTCGAGCCCACCGGCAGCGAGGTGTTACGCGAGATGATTTGGCCAATCGTGTCCGAGCCGCCGGTGTTGGCGCCGGCGCGCAACACCATGCCGTAACCGATGCCCGTAATAATGCCGCCCCACATGGCAGGGAGCATCAGGTCCGCATCCGCCAGAGGTGCTACAAACGGGGCGAACAGATCGGTAAAGAAGCCCAGCAGCACAAAGCCCGTCGCGGTCTGCACCACGTAGAACATGCCGCCCTCGCGCATAACGACCAACAACAGCAAGGCGTTCATCACGATCGTCTGAATACCAACGGGAAGCGATAGGCCGCGCGCCGCGCCGACCGCCTGGATAATGGTGGCAAGGCCCGTAACGCCACCGGCAGCAAGGCCGTTGGGAATCAAAAACAGGTCGGTCGCAATAGCGGCCAGAGCGCACCCCAACATAATCTGGGGCAGGTCGTGAAAGAAGTTCATCGAAAGAATGCGCTTGATGTCCAGACGATATGCCATGCTGCCTCCCTCAAAAAAGCGCACCCAAACGGATGCGCTTTGAACTTCTTCTTGTATTCAATTCTACCGATTCGCCGGACAAAAACCACCCCTGCGCAGGGTTTATTCTGGATACAAACCCGTCCAACCGTTGGGCTTAGCATCGGCTTGAAACTGCCCGATGTTTTAGACCTCCGAGCCTTCTGCATCGGCGTTGCCGGTGGCCCAGCGATGGTAGCCAATAACAAACGGGTCCAGGTCGCCATCGTCAAGAACGGCCTCGACATTGCTGGTCTCCACGCCCGTGCGTAGGTCCTTGACCATCTGGTACGGGTAGAGCACGTAGCTGCGAATCTGGTTGCCAAAACCAATCGTGGTCTTGGGTCCGCGGATCTCATCCAGGGCCTCGGCGCGCTTCTCGAGCTCAATCTCGTACAGGCGAGCCTTGAGGATCTGCATGCACGCGGCCTTGTTCTGAATCTGGCTGCGCTCGTTTTGGCAGGTAACCACAATGCCGCTGGGGAAATGCGTCACGCGCACGGCGGAGTCGGTGGTGTTGACGCCCTGTCCGCCCGGGCCGCTCGCGTGATACACGTCCACGCGGATATCGTCGGGACTGATCTCGATGTCGATATCGTCAGGCAGCACGGGGATGACCTCGACGCCGGCAAACGTGGTCTGGCGGCGCTTCTTGTCGTCGGTGGGGCTAATGCGCACCAGACGGTGCACACCGGCCTCGGCGCGCAGCATGCCAAACGCGTCCTTGCCCTCGACGGTAAAGGTCGCACGGTCGATGCCGATGACCTCGGCCGCGGGGCAGTCGTTAATGGTGACCTTCCAGCCGCGACGCTGGCAGTACTTCATGTACATCTTAAAGAGCATGAAGGTCCAGTCCTGTGCCTCCAGGCCACCCTGTCCGGGCTCTGTCTCTTATACACATCTCCGAGCCCACGAGACATG
>USPH01000220.1 GCA_900556515.1 uncultured Collinsella sp. | reverse complement strand
GAGTTTGAGGGCGTGCTCGAGGCTTCGCTCGAGCTCCGTAGCGCCGTGACCAAGGCCCTTGAGGATGCCCGTTCTGCCGGCACCTTCACTAAGAGCCAGCAGGTCCGCGTCAAGGCGGTCGTTCCCGCCGAGATGTACGCGCTGCTGACCGGTGATAAGGCCGTCGACCTGGCCGAGTTCTACATCGTCTCCGATGTTGAGCTGACCCAGGGCGAGGAACTCTCCGTTGCCATTGAAGCTGCCGAGGGCGAGTGCTGCGACCGTTGCTGGAACTACCGCACCACCGTTGGCGAGTACAACGGCCACGCTCATATCTGCGAGAGGTGTGCGAATGCCCTTTAAGGCACGGTAACTCGGCATTTTAGTTATAGGTAGAATTTGGGCGCCTTCGGCCCATTTGCTCCGCTGAATAAAAGCGGCATTCTGTTTTTCGGAATGCCGCTTTCTTTTTATGCTGGTTATTTCGCTTGTGTTGGTGGATATGTCGTGCGCTCTGCGTGTGGCAATATAAGATGGTTAATTGCGTTAAACGGAATTCGATGTTCTTGAGGGTAGGGGATTGAGTTGGGTCGTACTGGGGATATGACGCCGCCTTTGCGTTGGCGGTTGTGTGTTGCTGGTGGGGTGGCGCTGGTTGTGCTGCTTGTTGACCAGTTGACCAAGCTTGCGGTTCGTGCCGTGGGCGATGCACTGCATGTGACCGTCATACCCGGCGTGATCGACTTCCTGTTTGTCCGCAATATCGGCGCTGCGTTTAGCATGGGCGAGGGGCATGGCATCGCATTTGCCGTGCTGGCGCTGGCGGTCATTGTCGCTATTGCCGTGTACCTCGTTCGTGCACCCCAGCTCGCCCATCTTGAGGTTGTGGGCATGGCGATGGTTGCGGGCGGTGCTATCGGCAACGCTATCGATCGTTTCGCCTTTGGCTTCGTGACCGATTTTATTGCCACCACCTTCATCGACTTTCCCGTCTTCAATGTGGCCGATATCGGCATTACCGTGGGCGTTGTGCTCGCCCTCTTCGGCTACATGTTCTTGAGTCCCGCCGCTCGTGAGGTCGATGCGACTGCTGAGCTCAATGCCCGTGATGAGGCCCGCGCTAAGCGCAAAGCCAAGCAGCGTGGGGAGCGTGCCCGCAAGATTCGCGAAAGGAATGAGCGTTAATGGCCGACATCCATATTCTTGTTGCCGACGATTGCTCTGGCCAGCGTCTCGACGCCTTTCTGGGTGCCAACGACGGCTGCCCCACGCGCTCTGCCTGCGCGCATCTGATCGAGGGCGGCGCCGTAATCGTGAACGGCGAGACCTGTCTGTCAAAAAAGTATGCCGTACGCGCCGGTGACCGCATCTCGGTCGACCTGCCCGAGCCGCACGATCCCACCGATGTGATTCCCGAGGCCATCCCGCTCGATATTCGCTATGAGGACGACTATCTCATTGTGCTCTCCAAGCAGCGCGGGCTGGTGTGCCATCCCGCCCATGGCCACGAGAGCGGCACCCTTGCGAACGCTCTGGTCTACCACTGCGGCATCGACCATCTTGGTACCGTACAGGGTGAGGACCGCCCCGGGATCGTGCATCGTTTGGATCGCGATACCTCGGGTCTCATGCTTGCGGCAAAGGACGACGACACCCAGCGCGCGCTCCAAAATCTCATCCGCACGCGTACGCTCGATCGTCGTTATATCACGCTCGTTCACGGTCATATCGCTATGGATGAGGGCACCATTAACACCGGCATTGCGCGTTCTACGCGCGACCGTGTCAAGATGGCGGTTTCGGACGACCCTTTCGCGCGCCAGGCCATTACGACCTTTAAGGTCCTCGAGCGCTTCGATTCCACGCGTTTTGACGACGGCTATACGCTCGTCGAGTGCCATCTGTTTACGGGCCGCACACATCAGATTCGTGTGCATATGCGCCATATCAACCACGCCTGCGTGGGCGATCCACTCTACGGCAAGTGCGATGCACGCGCCGATCAGGGTCTGACCAGGCAATTCCTTCATTCCTGGCGCGTCGCATTCGACCATCCCGTGACGGGGGAGCGTATTGAGTGCCGCGATGAGCTGCCGTGGGATCTCGCTGCGGTTCTTGACGACCTGGCCCCGCGCTCGATTGGCCGCACCGCCGCCGGCGACGACATCGTCCCGCAGCTTGGCCTTCTCGAAGCCTAGCCGGTATTAGGTGGTTTCTTGAACTCGGTAAGCCTGCGGTAAGATATACGATTGTTTACGTAATGCGTTCCTGGGAGCCTGCATGCTCGCCTTTTTACAAACCAACACACCCATCGTGATTTTCAACCAGATTGTCGTCACGCTGCTCACGGTCTGCTTTCTGTACCAGGTGGTCTTCTTTGTCATCGGTGCTCTTCGTGGCGAGGTCGCGCCTCCCAAGGCCAAAAAACTCCACCGCTATGCCTTCTTTATCGCGGCGCATAACGAGGAAGCCGTGATCGCCAACCTCGTACGCTCCATCAAGGACCAGGATTATCCGTCCGAGCTCATCGAGGTCTTCGTGGTCGCCGATGCCTGCACCGACAACACGGCGCAGCTTGCGCGCGAGGCCGGTGCTATTGTTTATGAGCGCAATGACCTGGCCCGTAAGGGCAAGAGCTGGGTCATGGACTTTGGTTTCGATCGCATTCTCAACGAGTATCCCGACACGTTTGAGGGTTACTTTATCTTCGATGCCGACAACGTTATCTCCCGCGATTACGTGTCTAAGATGAACGATGCCTTTGACCAGGGCTTCCATGTGGTCACGAGCTATCGCAATTCCAAGAACTTCGGCAGCTCGTGGATCTCGGCTGCTAATGCCACGTGGTATCTACGCGAGGCGCGCTTCCTCAACAACGCGCGTAATATCTGCAAGACGTCCTGCGCTGTTTCGGGTTCGGGTTACCTTATCTCGTCAAGCGTTATCGAGGGCATGCACGGTTGGCAGTTCCACACGCTGACCGAGGACATTCAGTTCACTACGTTCTGCGCTATTCACGGTATTCGCATTGGCTATGCGCCGGCGGAGTTCTTTGACGAGCAACCCGTGACGTTCAAGGCATCCTGGAAGCAGCGTATGCGCTGGACCAAGGGCTTTTACCAGGTGTTCTTTACCTACGGTAAGCATCTGGTCAAGTCGACGTTCCGCTATCATCGCTTTGCCGCCTACGACATGTTCTGTCTCTTATACACATCTGACGCTGCCGAC
>USPH01000219.1 GCA_900556515.1 uncultured Collinsella sp. | reverse complement strand
CGCGAGTACATGCCCGACGACGCCGCCGAGCAGAGTGCCCTCAACCGCCAAGGCATCACCGAGAACGCCCGCCGCGTTAAAGAGCTCGAGCGAGAGGTGGCCGAGCTCAAGGCCCTCGTCGCCAAGCTCGTGGACGAGCGCTAGGAACGCAAGCGGCACAAAACGACATCGGCATCAACGCAAGAAGGCGCGCCAGGGAATTCATCCCCGGCGCGCCTTTGCGTTGATGCGACATGTGGGACTGTCCCTTTGTCACATTATGCGAACTGGCTCAGATAGAGGTCGGCGTAGGCACCCTCGGCAGCCAGCAGCTCCTTATGCGTGCCCTGCTCGATAATGTTGCCGTGATCCATGACCAAGATCAGGTCGGCATCCACAATCGTCGACAGGCGGTGCGCGATCACAAAACTCGTACGCCCGCGCATGAGCGCGTCCATGGCACGACCGATGGCAAGCTCGGTACGCGTATCCACGCTTGAGGTCGCCTCGTCCAGGATGAGAATCGCCGGGTTGTTGAGCAGCACGCGTGCGATGGTCAGCAGCTGACGCTGGCCCTGGCTGATGCTCTCGGCATCGTTGGCCACGCGCGTGTCGTAGCCCTGCGGCATGGTGCGCACAAAGAAGTCGACCTGCGCGGCACGAGCGGCGGCCACAATTTCGTCGCGCGTCGCCTCGGGACAGCCGTAGGCGATGTTTTCGGCAATCGTGCCATCAAACAGCCAGGCGTCTTGCAGCACCATGCCAAACTGCTGACGTAGCTCGCCGCGATCCATGCGGCTCGTATCCACGCCGTCGAGCGTAATACGCCCGCCGTCAATCTCGTAGAAGCGCATGAGCAAGTTGATGAGCGTCGTCTTGCCTGCGCCCGTGGTTCCCACCACGGCAATCTTCTGGCCCGGCTCGGCGGTAAACGACACGTCGCGCATAAGCGGCTTGTCGGGCGAATAACCAAAGCGCACATGCTCAAAGGAGACGCGGCCCTCCACGCGACCCGGCAGCTTGGCGGCCTTGTCCGGCAGCGGATCGGCCTCCATCTCGGGCTCATCGAGCAGGTCGAACACGCGCTCTGCACTCGCCAGCGCGCTCTGCAGCGAGTTGAAGGTAAACGACAACTGCGTCATGGGCTCGGACGCCTCGTAGATAAACTGGAAGAACGCCTGGAACACGCCGACGGTCATGTGACCGGCAACCAGCATGCTGCAGCCCACAAGCGCGATCACGATCTGCGCCAAACGGCCGATAAAGCGCACCGCGGGGCCGACGGCATTGATCATGAAGTCGGCCTTGGTACTCACGCGCGCCAGCTCCTTCGAAGCCTCGTGCACCTCGGCAGAGCTCTGGCGCTCGCGGTTAAACGCACGGATTACCAGACGGCCCGAGTAGCCTTCCTCGACCGCGCTCGTAATCTTGGACACCCACTCCTGGCGCTCGCCCGTCACATCGTGCGTGCGGCGCGAAACGACCTTCGTCACCAGCAGCGAAAGCGCCGTAAAGAACAAAAATACAAGCGTGAGCGGCACACTAAACACGAACATCACGCTCACGGCGCCCACCACGGTACCGATCGACACCAGAAGCTGCAGCAAGCCGCGCTGCATGCTCTCGGACATCTTGTCCAAGTCGTTGGTCGCACGGCTGACGACCTCGCCGGGACGATGCGCGTCAAAGTAGGCAAGCGGCAGACGGTTGAGCTTTTGTGCGATGCGGTTGCGTAGGCGCAGGTTGAGGCGCTCGGCAACGCTCGACATCAAAAAGCTCTGGAGTGCGTAGAACGAGGCGGCGGCGGTCCAGATCATAAAGTAGATGAAGATGGTCCTGCCGCAATTCTCCCAGGTAATGCTGAAGGTAGTGTTGTTGGCAAACGCCAGCTTCATGTGCCCCCACAGCTCATCGATCACGCGGGCGCTGTAAGCCGGCGCCGCGGTGTTAAAGATGACATAGAACACGATGCTCGCGAACACGATATAGAAGCGCCAATGGTCGCCGGCGGCTTCGCTCCACAGGCGGCGCACCGTCGCCCAGGTGTCGCGGGGCGTCTCGTCCTCGTCCTCGTCGTCAACGTCGCGCATGCGTTCCGCCTCGGCGCGGGCGCGCTCGTCCTCGGCGCGCTCGTTTTCCTCGTAGAGTGCCTGGCGGCGAGCCTCGCGCTCCGCCGCCTTGGCGGCTTCGTCCAGGCCGGGTGTGGCGCCCGTCTCCTCAACTGTCTCTGCAACCGCGGCATCCTCGGCGATGGCCTGCTTCTTGAGCTCCTCGGTCATGCTACTCACCTCCCTTCATCTGCGATTCCGCGATAGCGCGGTACACCTCGCAGGTTTCCATGAGCTCGTCGTGCGTGCCTAGGCCCACGATCTCGCCGTCTTTGAGCACCACGATCTGATCGGCATGCAAAATAGTCGAGATACGTTGCGCGATGATGAGCACCGCGGCATCGCGCGTCTCGTCCTGCAGCGCATGGCGCAGGGCGGCATCGGTCTTAAAGTCCAGGGCCGAAAAACTGTCATCGAAGATATATAGATCGGCATGCTTCATGAGTGCGCGGGCGATCGCCAGGCGCTGGCGCTGACCGCCCGAGAAGTTCGTGCCGCCCTGGGATACCGGAGTATCGAGCCCCTGGGGCTGATCGAGCACAAAGGTGCTCTGGGCAACCTCCAGCGCATGGAGCATGTCAGCCTCGGTCGCGCCCTCGTTGCCAAAGCGCAGGCTGCTCGCCACCGTACCCGAGAACAGCCACGCCTTCTGCGGCACGTAAGCGATATGCCCGCGAATCTCACCTTGCGAAAGGTCGCGCAGATCGATGCCATTCAGGCGAATGGCGCCCTTCGTGGCATCGTGGAAACGCAACAAGAGCTTGGCCACCGTTGACTTGCCCGAGCCCGTTGAGCCTACAATCGCCGTGGTCTGGCCACGGCGACAGGCAAAGCTCAGGTCGCACAGGGTGTCCTCGTCGGCATCGTCAAAACGGAACGACATATGGTCGAACACGGCAACCGCGTCGGCACCATCTGCGGACTCAGGCGCCCCGTCGCCCAGCGTTGCCTTGCCGTCCACGATGCTCGGCTCGATTTCGAGCACCTGCTGCGCACGGTTGAGGCACGCCGCAGCGCGCGGAAGCGTCAGAATCACCATCTGCGCCATCATCACAAAGAACAGGATCAGGATCGCGTATTCCAACACGGCCGAAATGCTGCCGATTTGCATGGCATCTGTCTCTTATACACATCTGACGCTGCCGACGAAG
>USPH01000218.1 GCA_900556515.1 uncultured Collinsella sp. | reverse complement strand
GTCTGGAGGCGTCGCTCATCAACACGCCCACCGGCACACCCCCTAGCATTACCACCGGAGGCTTTATGCCCTCGACTGGCGATATGGCAATGTACGCCGCGGCCGCCGCAGCGGTCGCCGGAGCCGCACTCATCGTGGTCGCGCTCCTGGTCAAGCGGGGAGGTGGTAGCCATAAAGAGTAGCTGGCAGCCCCACAGAGAGCGGGGCGAGACGTAGCGAAGCAGATGCTAAGACACAGACAGATGATGACCGATCGAATTGGAATCAAACGGAAAGTAGAGGAAAAGAAGATGAGCATGAGCAAGAACATCGCACGCCTGGCAGTAACCGCCGGCCTCACCGCAGCACTGAGCTTCGGCGGCGTTATGGCCCCGGTGACCATGGCGTTTGCTGAGTGCGTGCCAACGGTGGCTACGGAGAATGGCAAGGTGTTTATCACTGACCCTGACACTGAATATACCGACACATCTTTCAAGGGCATCCAGATTTTCAAGGCGACGGTCACACAGAATAAGGATGGAAATACCTGGTCAGGTGATAAGACGCTTTCCGATATCGATTGGGCATCGCTTGAAGTTCAAAAAGCTGTGATCGGTGCATTTACTCGCGCCGATGGAACTCGCGTCGATGGAGCTCCTCGTACGGATACAAGCGCTCAGGCTTGGGCCAAGTACATTAATGATCATGCCGGTGATAAAGTTGGTCAGGCTGCCAAGGTTGACGCTGACTCCACGTTGGATAAGATTGCTGCCGCACTTGAGGGCTCGAATCTAACCTGGAAAAAACCGAGCGATTCCAGCAAGGGTAACTTTGAGAGTCTGGAACAAGGCTACTGGCTTTTCGTGACCGATGTGCCCAGTAAGACCGGCAATACTGACGCGTACACTTCGCCGATTTTCACCATTGTCGGTGGCTCTGACGTTAATGTAGCCCCCAAGAAGAGCGTCCCCAACGTGACCAAGGCCGTCAAGGACGACAATAATGGCAGCTTTGTGACTGATGAGAGTAAAAATGTCTTCGAGGCGCCCAATAGGGTTGCGGACTCTGCATCCGACCAGCTGATTGAATACCAGCTTGCAGGTACCGTGGCCAGCAATATCAATACTTATAAAGAGTATAGCTATACCTTCACCGATGTTCTGCCTTCTACGATGGTGCCCGAGCTTAACGGCAATGATCCCGTTGTCGAGGTCAAGATTGGCGATCAGGTTGTTCATCCGAGTAGCTACAACAAAAGTTATGTAGATGGCAAACTTGAGGTTTCGTTCTCAAATCTGAAAAATGCCCATGTGAAAAAACAAGATGGCACCGAGGGCGCAGTCATTATCGTTGATGGCAGCTCAAAGGTCTATGTGAACTATAAGGCAAGGCTTGACCCCACGAAGGTTAGCGCCAACATGCTCGGCAAAGGTCAAAAGAACACCGTCACTCTGACCTACTCTAACAACCCGCACGACAACAACGGCACTGGCACTACGGTTGACCACCCGGCCTACGACTACACCTACGGTATCGATGTCAAAAAGGTTGGCTCCGACGAGGTGAAACCGCCTCTCGCAAACGTCGAATTTACTCTGCAAGAGGTCGGTACTGGAAAGTTCATCAAGAAGGACGGCACAACTGCGAGCAACGAAACTGAGAACGGTGCAATTCTCAAGACGAATTCGAACGGAATGATAGAGGTCTTTGGCCTTGATGAAGGCACGTATATTCTGAAGGAGAAAACTCCTGCGCCCGGTTACGACAATTCTCACGGCAGCAAGGGCATTAAGTTTACCATTACGCGTGATGGTGAGCTTTCCGAGAGCGACAACACCGTGCACAACCCTAAGCTTACAGTGACTGACGCAGACGATCAAAATCTCGTTGCTGCTGCCAACGCCACTAACGGCGTGGTTCACCTCACTGTCACCGACCAGAAGGGTTCCAACCTCCCGCTCACCGGTCTCAACGGCGTGACGTTCACTTGGATCGCTGGTGGCGCGGTGCTGTGCATCGGCGTGGCGCACCTCATCCGCAGCCGTAAGCAGGCTGAGGAGTCCGAGCAGGAGTAACGCTCGCTCACCCATCCCTTTGGCAGGTGGGATGTGATGGCCATGAGACTTGCGGACACTTTTCTCGTTCATCCACGTTCTTGCTTTGCCATTTTCTTTTCGGGGCAGACTCCGCACTGGAGTCTGCCCCGTTTTTTTTGGACAACACAGGCAGCCTCCACCGTCCGATGCGGACTCATCCGTCATCGCGTTTCTTGACTCGCATGAGGTTCGGTTTAAGGTCCGTAGGCGCACGCGCGGTGCGGACGGTGGAAGGCATTTGCGCCGCAACAAGCGCAAATAAGAATGCCCGGGGGTAGGATCCCGGGCATTTAACAAAACCAGAAAACTAGGCCGCCCGCGCTCCCAAACATTTACGCGGGGTGCATCGTTTTCTATTGACATTGTATCCCGAATCGCCCAGCCGATCCGGGATATTCTGAAAACTCAAATATGGGCTTAGGCACGAACGGAATCTCGTTAATTCCGAAAATTATGTATAATTCCAATACAAACTGGAATCGAACGAAAACGATGGAAATGAACGAAGCGCTAATCTACTTACAAGAAGCACTAGGCCTCTCCGCCAAGGCCAAAACTTGGCCTGGATTCGCACGCTTGCCGCTGCATCTGCGGGCGATTGAGGTCCGCGCTGTTGACGCAAACGGTTTTTCGTTTTTGCTTGCAAGTTTGTCTACTGGCGTCGGGCTTCCCGAGGCTAAGAGAGTCTATAGTCAGCTAGCCTTGCGTGCGGAGATTCCTGTTGTCGTTTCGTTTCCTGGTGCCGATGCGCGTCAGCGCAAAGCATTGGTCGCACAAGGGATTCCCTTTGTCTGCCCAGGTAGACAGGCTTTTCTTCCATTTATGGGCGCAGCCTGCACGGAGAGGGGCGGTGCCCGGTTTCGCAATCACGCGACCAAGATGTCACCCAACGCGCAAGCTGCCGCAATCTGGGGAGCAGCCCAGGAGCCATATCGTCCCTATGACCTTTGTCGTGCGCTTGGGATCTCGGCAAGCCGTGCGAGTGAGGCCATAACCGAGCTTGTCGACAGGGGGCTCGCGAGGCGCGAGCGTTGCGAGCGACGTGTCGTCGTGTTCCCTGTTGCCATTGATCTTCTGCTCAGCGAACACATGGCAGAGCTCTCCTCGCCTGTCTCGAAGGTCTGTTTTGCAAGGAAGACGCCGCAGATCGACTATCTTGCTGACGCCGGGG
>USPH01000217.1 GCA_900556515.1 uncultured Collinsella sp. | reverse complement strand
AAAAAGAAAGGGCTGCACCATGGCCGAGCTTGAGTCCCAACCACTGTCTGCCGAGGAGCGCGCCGAGTTGGAAGAGCTCCGCGCCGAGAAGGCTCGTCGCGAGGCCCAGGAAGAGGCGCGCCGCGAGCGTGAGGAGCTGGCCGCCCTGCGTGCCGAGCGTGCGAAGGCCGAGGAGGTCGCCGCGAACGCCGCATCCGCACCGGCGCCCGCGCCCGCACCCAAGCCCGCCGCCGCGAAGCCCGCGCCCGCCGCACCCAAACCTCAGCCCAAAAAAGCCGCTCACCCCAAAGCCGTCGAGCCCAAACCGAGCCGTGACGAGATGACCTTTGCCCAGCGCATGGTCACCTCCAAGGAGCCTACGGGCGAGGGCGAGATCCCCGGTATGGCTCCGGCTCAAAAAATCATCATCGTGCTCGCCCTCATCGCGTTTATCGTCTTTATGGTTTACACGATCACGGGAAGCATGGGCCTGCACTAACCTGTTCGCGCCGGGCTCCATGCCCACGCGTCCGTCTCGCCCAACCCTCAACCTCTGCACAACACATCCGAAAGGTCGCCCCATGGCTTTGACCGACATCTCGAATCCCACCGACATCGCAATGCTCACCGATCTGTACGAACTCACTATGGCCCAGGGCCTGTGGGAGAGCGGCAAGGCCAATGAGCAGGGTTGTTTTACGGCGTTTTACCGCGACCATCCCTTTGGCAGCGCGTATGCCGTCATGTGTGGCACCGCCGAGCTGCCCGAGCTGGTCGAGAACTTGCGCTTTATGCCCGAGGACATCGACTACCTCGCTTCGCTCCGGGCTCCGGCCGGCGGCGCGATGTTCAAGCCTGCATTCCTCGACTACCTGCGCAACTTCCGTGCGCACGTGAACATTGACGCCGTGCCCGAGGGCGAGCTCGTATTTCCGCGCGAGCCCATGGTGCGCGTCACCGGTCCGTCGCTGGAGTGCCAGCTGCTCGAGACCGCGCTGCTCAACATCGTCGGCTTCCAGACGCTCGTCGCCACCAAGACGGCACGCGTGGTGTTGGCGGCCGACGGTCGTCCCGTCGCCGAGTTTGGCCTGCGTCGTGCCCAGGGTCCCGATGGCGGTCTGGCCGTCGCCCGCGCAAGCTATGTGGCCGGCTGCTCGTCCACGTCTAACGTGCTTGCAGGGCGCCGTTACGGCATTCCTGTCTTTGGCACGCATGCGCATAGCTGGGTGATGAGCTTTGACTCCGAGCTTGAGGCCTTCCGTGCGTTTGCCAAGTCGAGCCCCAAGAACTGCACGCTGCTTATCGACACGTACGACGTGCGAGAGGGCTGCGAACATGCCATTACGGTTGCCAAGGAGATGGAGGCGGCGGGCGAGCGCCTGTCGGCCATTCGCATCGACTCGGGCGACCTGGCTAAGTTGTCCAAGTATGTCCGCGGCCGTTTTGACGCCGAGGGCTTGCCCTATGTGGGGATTTCGGTCTCCAACGACCTTGACGAGCACACGATTCAGTCGCTGCTCGACCAGGGCGCGCCCATCGATAGCTTTGGCGTGGGTACCAAGCTTGCGACCTGCTACGATCAGCCGGCGCTGGGCGGCGTGTACAAGCTTTCCGCCCGCCGTGCGAGCGATGCGGACCCGTGGACGCCGGTGGTGAAGCTCTCCGAGCAGCCCTACAAGCGCACGATTCCGGGTGTGCAGCGTGTGCGCCGCTATTACGACGGCTTTGGCGGCCCGGTCTGCGACATGATCTATGACGAGGATCATCTGGCGGGGGAGGGCGCCGCGCGCGGCAATACCCTCGTGGCCGTGAACGATGCCGCCCTGGTGACCGATGTGTCCGAGCTTGAGTATCGCGAGCTGCTGGTGCCGATCGTGCGCGGTGGCAGTGCGGTAGCCCCGCGCGAGAGCATCGAGGACGCACGCGAGCGCTGTGCTTGGGCAATCGATCATCTGGACGCGGCTTTTAAACGCTTCCTGTATCCGCAGACCTACGTGGTGGGCATGGAACAGGGCCTGGCCCAGGTGCGCGACGAGCTCGTGCGCAAGAACATGGCCGCGGCTTCGGCCTTCCCCTGGGCAAAATAATCCGAAGGGGACGGAGGAAAACGGACTATTTTCGTCCGTCCCGCACCAGGTGCCCCGGCTGCTCCAGCTCGCCCGAACGCTCGACATCCGATTGGTTTGACGTATGACGACTTCTTATAAAACGATGGTGGTAAAGATTGGCTCGTCCACGGTGGTGGGCGCCGATGGCAAGGTCAACCGCGCCTTTATCGGCGGGCTTGCCGATCAGGCCGCGGCCCTGCGCAAGCTTGGCTGGCGCTTGGTCGTGGTGAGCTCCGGCGCCATTGCCTGTGGCTATCCCGTTCTGGGTTTCGACCGCAAACCGGTCGGTGACCTGCCGAGCCTGCAGGCATGCGCCTCGGCCGGTCAGTGCATCATCTCGTCGGCCTACGACGAGGAGTTCCATGCGCGCGACCTACTCACCTCGCTCGTGCTGCTCACGCGCCATGACACGGCGCGCCGTACGTCCTACCTGCACGCGCGCGACGCCCTGCTGCGCCTGGTGGAGCTGGGCGTCGTGCCGGTCGTCAACGAAAACGACACCGTCACCGTCGACGAGATTAAGTTCGGCGACAACGATACGCTCGCGGCCCTCGTGAGCTGCTTGGTTTCGGCGGACCTGTGCGTGACGCTGTCCGACATCGACGGCCTCTACACCGCCAATCCGCATGAGGATCCGACGGCCGAGTTTGTCCCGGTCGTGCGCAAAATCGATGCCAAGATCATCGCCTCGGCGGGAGATTCTTCGACGTCGGTGGGCACCGGCGGCATGATCACCAAGATTCGCGCGAGCCGCATTTTGATGACGGCCGGCATTCAGAGCGTGATTTGCTCGGGCGAGGAGCCCGATGCGCTCGTGCGCCTGGCCCGCGGCGAGAGCGTGGGCACGCTGTTCGACCCGCCGGCGGAGCGCCTGGACATTGCGCCCCGTAAGCTGTGGATCGCACTGGGCGACAAGGCGCATGGCTCGGTAACGGTTGACGACGGAGCCGCGAAGGCGCTGGTCAGCCGTGGCTCGTCCTTGCTCGCGGTGGGTATTCGCCAGGTCGATGGAGATTTTGCCGAGGGCGATGTGCTCGATGTGTGTGATCCGAGCGGTATGGTTGTCGCCCGCGGTATCGCCGAGGCCGATTCGGACGTGCTGGAGCTTGCTGCCGGCCGCCGCCAGGACCAGATTGCCAGCAACCGCCTGCTGGCAGACCT
>USPH01000216.1 GCA_900556515.1 uncultured Collinsella sp. | reverse complement strand
GAGATCTGCGCATGTCTCGTGGGCTCGGAGATGTGTATAAGAGACAGCGGCAGTACCCTCGAGCTCCAGCGGCGCCTTGAGCGTGTACTGGTGCTCGGCGACCAGGCCTGTCTCGAGGTTGTCCGCATAGTGCGTCATCGTGGGCAGAATCGCCAGGCCAAAGAGCAGCAGCAGCGAGGCAAACGCGATGCCCACGAAGAGCGTGGCGAAGTTGCCCAGATTGCGCAGGAAGATACGCAGGCGGAAGCGGGAAACAAAACCCATGCGCTCCGGCAGCTGCAGGCCGCGCTTGGTGCCCGATTTGCCACTCGTCTCGTGACGAAGGAACTGCAACGGCGTCTTGCCCATTTTGCGAAACAGACCCACCAGCGTGATGAGGATGAGCGCGACGGCGGGAACCACGGCGCACTTCACAAAGATCTCCCAGCTCCAGTACACCTGGAAGGGCGGCAGGCTGTACGAACCGTAATAGAGGCTGCGCATGGGCTCGGTAAAGAACACAACGCCGAGCGCAGTGCCCAAAAGCGCCGCGACCACGCCCACAATAGCGGGAAGCGCAAGGTAGTGCAGCACGATCTCGCGTCGACGATAGCCGCTGGCGAGCAGCGTGCCGATGATGGCGCTCTCCTCCTCGATGGTGGCGTCGGTAAGGACCACAAAGACGAACGCCATGATCACGATGATGATGTCGAGCAGCGTCATCCACATCATAGAGTCGCCGTCCACGTCATCGCGCGCATAGCCAATGCCCTGATTGGAATCGGAGTCGATCAGATCGTCCACGCGCGCATCGGCGTCGGTCAGTGCCTCGACCATATCTTGCTCAGCGTCGATGCGGTCCGCGGTGGGGAGGTTGCGATCGGTAAAGGTGAAGGAGTAGGTGTAGGTGTAGGCGGGTGCGCCGCCGGCATCTTCGAGCGCGGCAAAGCCGCCATCGGCGACCTCGGCCACGCCGTACGTGATGGTGTTCACCGTAAAGTCCGAATTGTTGAGGAACAGCGCCTGGCTATCGGGCTGAGTCATGATGCCGCAGATGATGTAGGTGCGGCCCTCGAGCTCGACTTTATCGCCCACGGACAGGTTGTTATTGGTGGCAAAGACACGGTCGATGGCCACCTCGTCGTCCGCCTTGGGTTCCTTGCCCTCACAGTAGGACGCAATGTCCACCTTAGCACGGTGTGCATAGGTGCGCAGCGTGCGCTTGGTGCCATCGTCGCCGGCGGTCTTTTTGATGATGGCGTCGATGGAGAAATTCTTGTAGAGCGTGACGCCGCCGACGTCGCCGGCTGCATCCTCGGCGGCCTTGAGTTGATCGTCGGTAACCTCGAAGGAGGGGGTCACGCGGCCGTCCTCAATCGTGTACGCATCGCGCATGTCGTCGATAAGGCAGCCGATGGAATGCGCTGCGAGCAAAAAGCCCGAGGTGAGGGCGATGCTTCCGCACATAAGAAGAAAGATGCCCAGGTACTTGCCGATATTGCGGCGCAGCTCGCGCGGGAGACGTTTTGCGAGAGGCGTCATGGCGCCGCCTACCAATCGAGCTCGGCGGCCGCGACGGGCGACTCGTTGAGCTCATCCTCGACGATGCGTCCGTCGCGCAGGCGCAGCACGCGGTTGGCCATGCGGGCGATGGCGGCGTTGTGCGTGACGATGATGATGGTGCAGCCGTAGGTGCGGTTGACATCCTCCATGAGCTGCAAGATTTCCTTGGACGTCTTATAGTCGAGCGCACCGGTGGGCTCGTCGCACAGCAGCAGGCCCGGGTTTTTGACGAGCGCACGGCCGATGGCGCAGCGCTGCTGCTGGCCGCCCGAAACCTGGCGCGGGAACTTGTTGCGGTGCTCGTAGAGACCCAGCGAACGCAGCAGGTCGTCGATGTTGAGCGGCTTTTTGGACAGGTGTGCCGTGACCTCGATGTTTTCCTTGATGGTGAGATCGGGCACCAGGTTGTAGAACTGGAAGACAAAGCCCAGCTCACGGCGGCGATACTCGCCCAGGTCGGTAGGTTTGAGCACCGTGAGGTCGCAGCCGTCCACCAAAATAGAGCCAGCGTCGGCATCCTCCAGGCCGCCGATCAGGTTAAGAAACGTCGACTTGCCCGAGCCCGAGGGCCCCAGCATGACGCAGATCTCGCCTCGGTTGATGGACGTGTCGATGCCATCGAGTACCGTCAGGCGCGCATCACCGTCGCCGTAGTGCTTTTTGAGATCCTTAACCTGGACGTAGGCTTCCTGCGTTGCCATGGTATCCCCCATTGTTAGCCTAGTACTACTTTATGAACGTAATAGTAAACCTTGGCGAACTATTTTGGGGCGAGAGTGGGGATTTGTTTCAGACTAGTCATTGGGGACGTTCTTAAATGACCAGTCACAAGGGACGCTCTTTCGCCACCCGGCAGTTGGGGACGCTCCTTATCTGCCCCCGATGGCTAGTCATTTAAGTCTGTCCCCAATGAATACTTTTGGTCGTTTAAGTCTGTCCCCAATGAGTAGGTGTCTAGGCGTGGGATTTGTTGTGGGCGAGGGCTAGGCCTACGGCGGCGATGGCCGCGGCAAAGAGCACTGTGACGCCCAGATCGCAAGCGATGTCGCCCAGCACGGTGGACGTCAGGTCCGCGGCGAGCGCCTTGCCAATCGCGTCGTTCACCCAATACGTCGGCACAAAATGCGCCGCGGTCTGCACGGCTGGGCCCATCAGCGACAGCGGCATCCAGGCGCCGCCCAAAAACGTCATGAGCATGCCGAGCAGGTTGCCCACACCGTTGAGCAGCTCCTCACGCGCACCCAGGCTCGAAAGGGCAAAGCCAACGGCCAGAGGCGTGCACGCCAGGGCAAACGTCGCCGCCAGCGCCAGGCACACACGACCCACGCCGACCTCGGCAACCGCGCCGGCAAAGCCCACGACGCCCATCATGCTCGACACAAACCAGATGCAGACGGTGATCACAGTGGCGGCCGCAAACACGGCGAGCGAACGCCGGCGCTCGGAGATTGGGCCGGCATCCATACGACGCACGCGCTCGGGCTCGTTCATGCCCGAGAACACCAGCCCCACCGATACGATGACCGACGAGATAATCGCGTACGCGCCAAAGTTGAAATACGACTTGAGCATGGCGGCGGCAGTCGAACCAACCTTGACCTGCTCAATCTGGACCTCGGCGCGCTTGGCGGCGGCATGCTCGGCGGCCTTGGCGACGCTACCATTAGAGGCGGCGGGCTCTAGGGCCGCTGCAGCGCCCGCGAGCGAAATCC
>USPH01000215.1 GCA_900556515.1 uncultured Collinsella sp. | reverse complement strand
CTTCGTCGGCAGCGTCAGATGTGTATAAGAGACAGGTACGGGACCCGCCCAAACCGTCCTGCTCAATCGCCCTTGTGGCGTTAGTGTCGGAAAAATAAGACGTTGCATTTTGCCCCCTGCGGAAAGATTGGGGAACTAAGCCCTCGTCCCTCCCAAGTTGACCTTCTCGAGGTCGTCGCCCTTGTGGCGTTAGGACTGCGAATTTGGGATGGGAGGGTTACTTGGTTGTTAGGGTTAGCAGGTCGTTGGGGGTTTTGAGGTTGTAGGTGGCATTTGGGATATCTTGGTGTGATCCCCATGCTGCTCGGGCAAAACTGACCCCTGCTGAAGTTGCGCATTGTTCGTCGTAGACGGTGTCGCCAACGTAGATGACGCTGTTGGGGTTTGCGCCCGTACGTCGGAGATATTCGAGCATGGGTGCGGGTGCGGGTTTGTGTTCGGTTGTGTCTTCGACAAGGATGATGTGCTCAAAATACGTATCGAAGCCAAGAGGTGCTATTTCTTCTGCGTATTCGTCGCGCGCACGTGAGGAGACGATGCCAAGTTTGCAGCCGCTATCGGCGAGTGTTGCGATGACTTCAAGCAAACCTGGAAACACGCTGATGGTGCTTTTAAAGCTGGCGGCAACTTGGCACCAGCGATCCAACGTTGCCTGCGAGTAGATTCCAAGTTTCTCAAGGGCATCCTTGCCGGGTATGCCGAGGGCAAATTCAAGCTCGTGTCGGGGGAGCGTTTTGCCGGTCTCTTCTTGGACAATCTGGACAAGCGATGATAGAACGCTTTCTTCTGTATCTGCCAATGTCCCATCAACGTCAAATACGATATGGTCAAAGTGCTCCATATGATTGCTCCTCTCTGTTGTTTGCCTGCAAGTTTGATGCGGTGACAGAAGAAAGGCTAGCGGGATTTCTGCCTGGTGCTATCGAGATTCTGCCTCGCTGCTCGATAGCTCGAAGGAGTGCATCCCATTTGTTCTTTAAATACCTGGCCAAGATGGCTTGCTGTCACAAAGCCGCATTGGCGCGCGACTGTCTGGACCGTTCGCGTGGTGTGTGCCAAAAGTTCGCAAGCACGGTTTACGCGGTATGCGCGCAGATATGCCGCCGGGGTCGTTCCTGCGCAAGCTTCGATAATGCGGTAACACTCTCTTTCGCTTACGCCGGCTGCAGATGCCATTTGGGGCACATCTATAGCGGCTGCATAGTATGCGCGGATATAGTCCAGGATTGCCTTGAACTGTACGTCGCGGTTGGTCATCCAAGAGGCGTTGTCGGAGGAAAAGAGCGGTTCGGCCTTGGCGTAAATCTGAATCCAGAGCTCTGACAAGCTATTCCGAAGCGCCATCTCGTTCTGCGGCTGTTGAAGGTCGTGGTTGAAGGAACTCTTTAGCAAATCGATAAAGGGCATATCGTCGGGGTTGGTGGGCGACCATTTGAGCACATCGACGCCTCGACATTGCAGCAAGGGATTGATATAGCGCTTTTGAAGGCGTCCCGCGGGATCGCCGAGCATCGACGGCTGAAAGATATGCAACATTTGAATGACTGGTGCCGAATTGGGTGATTGCAGCGTGCTGTGCAAAACGCCACCGTTGATAAAGCCGGCGGACCCTTCTTCAAAGCGTACGTGCTCATGAGCCGCGCGCGTTCGATAGTCAATCGCTCCCTGCTCCATGTAGAAAAGCTCAACCTCGGAATGCCAGTGCCAGGGGACGGAATTGCCCGGATAGCGAGCGAATTCTGCGCGTTCGGCAATATAGGGCCAGTCTTCGGCGGTCTCGGGAAACGCTTCCTCGCGTCCTCCGCGGTGCAATTCTATGTGATCCATGTTTCGCATGGCATCAGTATAAAGCGCGATGGGCTTAGATTGCTCTTGCCTGTTCGGGGAACGCCTTGTCTAGGGATGCTTGGAGCTTTTCGAACGATGCTCGCAAGTTGTGCCTCTGGTTGGTCGAGCGTTTGGCTTTTGTGGTGGGGGAGTCGAGGAGGCCGTCTCTCTGTGTCGGGGGGAAGGAGAAAAGGTCTGCATGTTTTAGGGATGGCTGCCGTGTTACGGCATTGGAAGAATGCATGCTTATGCGGCCTCCTCGATGTCCACCAAAAGGTTGTGCACGGGGTGTGCTGCTAGGTCCTGTGCGTTGGCAGTATTATGCCGCGGCTGCTGCAAAGAAGCGCTAAAGAAAGGCTTAACCTGGTTTGGTGTTACGATGAAACTGCAGGTCAGAGGTATCGAGTAACACTCTTGAAAGGTTTTGAGCTTAAGGACTTTCTAAGGTTTGTGACGCGGATATGGCTCGCCTGTGTGAGGCGTGTGGGCGGCTCGTTCCTAGCGCTGCGGCTCTGCGGCGCGCACCTGCTCGATGACCTTTTCCATGGTGGCGTCGATGCAGTCTTTTTTGAGCTCGCATTCCCAGATGGTTATGGGTGTCCAGCCCATTTGAGTGAGTGCTGCCACGGCAGCGCGGTCGCGCTCGACGTTGCGGCGGAACTTTGCCTCCCAAAACTCAACATTGCGCTTGGGCTGGCTCGGATTGCACTTAGGGCAGCGATGCCAAAAGCAGCCGTTGACGAAGATGGCGATCTTGCGCCCGGGAAAGGCGATGTCGGGCTTGCCGGGAACCTTCCATTCCAAGCGATAACCCGTAAGGCCCGCTGCCCGCAGGCGCTGGCGAACGAGCAGCTCGGGCTTGGTGTTGGCGCGCTTGTTGCCCTTCATGGACTTTTTGATGGCGGCGCGACGGCGCACCAGTTCGCGCTCGTCGGCGGAAAGGTCCGAGGTGTCGATGCCGTCGAGCAGGCCGGGCTTGGGACGCTTCTTGCTGCGGCGCTTAGGTGCGCGCTTGGGCTTGGTGGCGGGTTTGTCGGCTGTGTTGGGCGCGGCGTCATCGGCGGCGCCGTTGGCCTCGAGCCGGTCTTCCTTCAACTCAATCAGAGCATCAATGAGCCCCTTGTCGGCGGGCATCCACTCAACCGTGGCAAGCGAGGTGCGCGGAATCCAGCGGATATCGAGCTGACGGTCGTGCTTCTGGGGTTCATCGGATTCATCGGCGAGCGAGCAGTAGTAGCACTCCATCGAGAGATGAAAAACGGGGTAGTCATACTCAACGGTATAGAAATCGCGCAGGTTGGTGACTTTGACCTGCAGCTCTTCCATGAGCTCGCGGCGTACGGCGTCCTCGGGCGTCTCGCCGCGCATGAGCTTGCCACCGGGGAACTCCCAAAGTCCCTGCATGTCGCCATAGCCGCGCTGCACGGCAAGCAGCTCGTCAGATCCCTGTCTCTTATACACATCTGACGCTGCC
>USPH01000214.1 GCA_900556515.1 uncultured Collinsella sp. | reverse complement strand
TCACAGGCCTGCTTAAGCCCGCCTCGGGCAGCGTGCGCGTCACGGGACTGGATACCGCAGCCGTTCCCACGAGCCGCATCGCTCGCGA
The DNA here is from genome assembly GCA_900556515.1 of uncultured Collinsella sp. Classification (GTDB taxonomy): domain Bacteria; phylum Actinomycetota; class Coriobacteriia; order Coriobacteriales; family Coriobacteriaceae; genus Collinsella. The sequence goes on along the minus strand of USPH01000214.1, from coordinate 3,222 downwards.
GGTCGCGACCCTCTTCCAAAACCCCGACCGCCAGATCTGCAAGGACACCGTGCTCGACGAGGTCGCCTTTGGCCTGGAGCTTGCCGGCATCGACCGTGCCGAGGCGCTGCGTCGCGCCCAGCTCGTCATCGACCGCTTTGGCTTGCCGGCCGACGAGGCGCCCTTCTCGCTCTCGCGCGGTCAGCGACAAATGGTGGCGCTTGCCTCCGTCGTAGTGGTTGAGCCCAAGATCGTCGTGCTCGACGAGCCCACGAGCGGCCTTGATTACCGCGAGTGCATGACCGTCATGGAAACGGTGCGCACCATGGCCGAGCGCGGTTGCGCCGTTATCATGGTCTGCCACGATATGGAAGTCGTCTCCGACTTTGCCGAGCGCATTGTGGTAATGGCCGACGGTCGCATCCTCGACCGCGGCCGCACGCACGAGCTATTCTCGAACATCGATCTCATGCGGCGTGCCTACGTGGAGCCTCCCCAGGTTATTGAACTCTCGCGCCGTCTGGCATCTTCCGTCTCGCCCGCTTTTGCGCAGGTGAGCGAGGTCACCGATGTCGTTCGAATTGCCAAGGAGATGGTCCACCGTGGTTAACGTCATCGACTACATGCCGGGCGATACGCTGCTGCATCGCCTGAATCCCGTCGTCAAACTGGGCCTCGCCGCCGCCATCATCGTCGGCATCTTCTTGTCCGACACCTACGTGGCGCTGCTGGGCTTTTTGGCACTCACCCTTGCGCTGGGTGCCTATGCCGGCGTCGTCGACCGTCTGTTCTCGCTGCTCAAGTTGCTGATTCCGCTCGCGCTTATCATGCTGGTGCTCCAGCTGGCCTTTATGCGCGATGGCAACGTGGTGTGGGGCTTTATCACCGACACGGGTCGCATCACAGGATCGAAGGCCTGTCTGCGCCTGCTGGGTGTGGCGTTACCACTCATCCTCATGCTCATGGTGACCAAGCTCAACGACCTTGCCAACGCCTGCGTCGAGGTGCTGCACGTGCCGTATCGCTATGCCTTCACCTTTACCACGGCGCTGCGCTTCGTGCCGGTGTTTGGTCAGGAGATGAACGCCATCATGGAGGCGCAGACCGCACGCGGCGTCGAGTACGACACCAAGAACCCCATTAAGAAGCTTAAGCTCATGCTGCCACTGTGCGTGCCGCTGCTCATCTCAAGCGTGGGCAAAACCGATGCCACAGCCTTGGCGGCAGAACAACGCGGCTTCTATCTGCGTACGCGCGCCAGCTCGTACAAGCGCTACCCCATCAAGGGCCTAGACATCGCCGTGCTCATCGTCAGCATCGCCCTCATCGCCATCGGCTTCCTGTTCTAGTTCACTACCGACAGCAACCGCCCAACGCAAAAGGCCTCGGCTCGCACCAAACGAGCCGAGGCCTTTACTGTTTCACCAGATAAAACCTACCAATATTAACCTGTCCCTTTTTGGCAGATCGGAAGCTAGAGGCGGTAGGGAGCACCGCAACGGATGATGGATTCGCGCACCAGGACGTCCATGGCGTCGAGGGTGATCTCGGGCATCTCTCGGTACTTCTGCAGCACCGAGAGCTCGGTGCAGGCCAGAATGACGCGGTCGCAGCCGCTACGGGCGAACTCCCACATCACGCGGTCGAACTTATCCATATCGGGCTCACGTCCGGCCTTCACATCATCGTAGATAAGCGACATCACATCGTTCTGACGTTTCTCGCTGGGATAGACGACCTCAACACCCGCAGCCTTACATTCGCGGCCGTAGACGCCCGCGCCCACGGTGCCATCGGTTCCCATAATGCCAATCTTGTGCACCGGCTCGGCCGGCATACTCAGGTTGGGGTCGAACTCGCACTCCCCCATCACCGCACCCGCAAGGGCATAGCGCACCGACTCACGCGGCATGTGGATAATCGGCACCTTCGTAAACGACTGGATCTGGTCATAGAAGTAGTGTGACGTGTTGCAGGGAATGGCAATGTGTGCACAGCCCAGCGACTCGAGTGCCTGGGCGCACTCTTTCATGGTCGCCAGCAGCTTGGCATGCTCGCCGGTCTTAATGGCCAGCGTGCGGTCGGGCATGGTCGACTTGGAGAGTACCACCATGTCGATATGTTCCTGATCGCAGGCAGCAGCCGTATGACGCACCACCTGGTCGTAGTAATACGACGTGGCCTCGGCGCCCATGCCGCCGATAACTCCCAGCTTTTCCATCGCCGCCTCCTTGGTGACGCTTGCGCAATTGCGCGTATCATACCCGCGCCCGCCCGATGCAAACCGGACGGGCGCCGCGCTCATCTACTTGTAATACGTCTTGAACAGCTTAAAGTGGCGCAGCTTGGTGTGCCACATGCGCAGCCAGCGGTTAAAGACAAAGTCGCCCTTCATAAACGAAGGGTCGGCGCCCTTGCCTTCCTTGTCCAGGCGATGCACCTTAGCGCGCAGCTCGGGATCCTTGACGTACTTGTCGACGACGCCCATGGGGACGACCATCCACAGGGCCTCGTCCTGAGCCGTCACAAACTCCGGCTCAAACGGACGGTTGAACACATACTCGTCCACCACATACTTGGCAACGTTAAAGCCGCTGTTGGTAACGTAGTAGTTGCTGCGGCCCTGGCGCGTGTTGAAATCGAAGAACTTAAACGAGCCGTCGCGCTCGTCGTACTTAACGTCAAAGTTGGAATAGCCCACAAAGTGAAGGTCCTCGAGCAACTTGCGCACGCCGCCCATGAGCTCGTCGTTGGGCTCGGTAATGATACAGGCATGGTTGCCGACACCGTGGGGCTGATGCTCCTCGAGCAGCACATGGCCCAGGCACATCATGCGCACCTTGCCGTTGCGGTCGGAATAGCTAGTGAGCACGCGCATGTACTCGTCGTTGCCGGGCACGCGATCCTGCAAGATCAGGTCGTCGGTGTAGCCGCTGGCATACGAATCGCGAATGACCTGTTCCAGCTCGGCGCGGTCGGCAATCTCATAGGCCTTCTTCTGGCCCTCGAACTCGTGCTGCCACCACATGATGCCGTCAGAAGGCTTCAGAATCATCGGGTAAGGAAAATCGATCTGGTCGAGCACTTCGGCAGGCGCCTCACCCTGGGCATTGAGCATCGCCTTGGTAAAGGTAAACGTGTGCGGATAGGGCACTCCATGCTTCTCGCACAGCTCGTAGAAGATCTCCTTCTTCTGACACCTGTCTCTTATACACATCTGACGCTGCCGACGAAGCTAGAAGT
>USPH01000213.1 GCA_900556515.1 uncultured Collinsella sp. | reverse complement strand
AAGCGGGGGCGTGGACCTGCGGCATCCGGCCTGGGCGTGCGCCCAGGCGATACGGTGCACCTATTGCGTTGGAGGCGATGAAAGCGATGCGAAGCGGGCCGATAAGCCGGGTTCTGTCGCGGACGATCATTTATCTTGTCTGCGCGTTGCCGCGCAGCTCCCCGCACGCTACCCGAGCGCGGGCCGGGCCGGCCCATGGCGCTCCTATTCGCGCTTGCTCCGGAAGGGGCTTGCCAAGCCGCCGTGTTGCCACGACGCTGGTGGTCTCTTACACCACCGTTTCAGCTTTTCCCTTTACGCCTTGCGGCGCAGGTGGGAGTCTTCTTTTCTGCGGCGCTTTCCGTCGGATCACTCCGCCCGGCCGTTAGCCGGCATCCCGCCCTCTGGAGCCCGGACTTTCCTCACGCGTACTGCAAGCAGCACATCGCGCGACCGTCTGGCCCACTCAGCAGTGCAAGAGTGTAACACACCGTTGCCGCAGGCAATGGCACAACGCAAACGCTCGACACGATAAACCAAGAACCTCGCCATGCAGTACAATAGGGTTGTCGATGGGCAACGTCGTCAGTCGAGACGCGACCGCGCTCCGCACCCCTCCGTCTACTCGGTGCGTTCCCGCCTCCTCCCCGAGGCGGGATGTCGGCATTTTTTCATGCACCGACAACCAAATAGCCTGTGTACAGCATGGGCAGCATCGCGTATCTCGGCACCAAATGCAAAAAGGGACCCGTCCATTACGGACGGATCCCTTAAAACAAGTGATCGTCAAACCGATTTACTCGGCGTCGGTCTCCTCGTCCTTCTTCTCGGAAGGAAGCGGGGTAACCTCGATCTCGACGCCCAGAGTCTCAGCAGCGGACTTCATGGACAGGGAGATACGACGACGGTCGAGGTCGATCTCCATGACCTTGACCTGAACCTTGTCGCCCACGTGGGTGACCTGAGAAGGCTGATCGACGTGCTTGTTGGCCATCTCGGAGATGTGAACCAGGCCCTCGATGCCCTCGCCCAGGTCGACGAAAGCGCCGAACGGGACAAGCTTGGTCACAGTGCCCTCGACGATAGCGCCGACGGGGTACTTCTTGACCAGTGCACGCCACGGATCCTCGGTGGTCTGCTTGAGGCCGAGGGAGATGCGCTCGCGGTTCAGATCGACGTCGAGAACCTCGACCTCGACCTCCTGGCCGACCTTGACAACCTCGGAAGGATGGTTGACGTGGTTCCAGGAGAGCTCGGAGATGTGGATGAGGCCGTCGATGCCGCCGAGGTCGACGAAGGCGCCGAAGTCGACGATGGAGGAAACGGTGCCCTGGAGACGCATGCCAGATTTGAGCTTGGACAGGATCTCGGAGCGCTCGGCCTTACGGGACTCCTCGAGCACGACGCGACGGGAGAGGACGACGTTGTTGCGGTTGCGGTCCATCTCGATAACGCGGGCCTCGATGCGGGTGCCCATGTAGGAGGTGAGGTCCTTGACGCGACGGAGGTCGACGAGGGAAGCAGGCAGGAAGCCACGCAGGCCGATGTCGAGGATCAGGCCGCCCTTGACAACCTCGATCACCTCGCCTTCGACGTTCTCGCCGGAGTTGAACTTCTCCTCGATGCGGTTCCAAGCACGCTCGTACTCGGCACGCTTCTTGGACAGGACCAGACGACCGTCCTTGTCCTCCTTCTGGAGAACCAGAGCCTCGATGGGATCACCGAGTGCAACGATGTCTGCAGGGTTAGCGTCCTTGCGGATGGACAGCTCGCGGACCGGGATAACGCCCTCGGACTTGAATCCGATGTCAACGAGCACCTCGTCATGCTCGATCTTAACGACAGTGCCGTTAACGAGATCGCCCTCATCAAAGTCGGTAATCGTACCGTCGATGAGGTTGTTCATCTCCTCCTCGTTGACATCGTCAAGAGAGAAAATGGACGAGTTCTGAATCTCACTCAAAGGTGGACCCCTTTCGAACTACGGGGCCCCGATTGCTAGGACCTACAGAAGGGTGCGACAAGCACACAACGTTTAGGAACACTCGGGAGCCGACAGATACTAATGTGACGCTTATGCAATCACGTTTGTATAGGTTACGGGGAAATGAGTTCGATTTCAAGCGTGAACTGCGATTTTTTACTCGTGTGGAGACTTTTTCGTAATCTTATGAACACACGTCTCCGCAACTTGACGATAACCAGCCAGGCATTCGGCTTTGGGGTAAAGTATCCGGAGCCAACGACTCTAGATCAAATTTACGAGAAAGGTGCCCGCGTGCTCAAAGCAGTCGTTTTCGATATGGACGAGACGCTTCTTAGCATCAACCTCAACGCGTTCATCCTTCGCTATTTTAAGGATGTCTCTTCGATGCTCGCGGATATCGGGCGCCGCAGCCGCGGTGGCACGATGGCGCGCCTCGGCACCATCCTGGTCGACCTCAACGCCAATCGCCGCAGCGGCACGGACAACCGCACCAATCTTGAGTTTTACCAAGAAGAGGTCGAGCGCCGATGCGGGATCCGCCTCTCCGATCCCCTCATCTACGAGGCGTTTACCTACTATGACCGCGAAGTTCTTCCGTACAAGAACGACGATGTCATTAACGCCCACGCCATGCCGGGCGCACACGCCGCGCTCCAGGCCGTACAGGACGCAGGGCTGCGTTGTGCGCTCTTTACCAACCCCAGCTTTCCCCAGGGGGCCATCGAGTGCCGCATGGGTTGGGGCGACCTGGCCGACGCTCCCTTTGAGCTCGTCACGCACATGGGAAACACCACCCGCTGCAAGCCCGATGCCACCTACTATCTAGAGCAGCTTCAGGTGATGGGGCTCGAGCCGCACGAGGTCCTTATGGTGGGCAACGATCCCAAGCGCGACTTCCCGTCCCCCGATTGCGGCATCCAAACCGCCTTTGTGGGCCAAGGCAAGCCCAGCCGAGCCACCTGGCGCGGAACCATGGAAGACTTCGCCCGCGACTTTAACGCCGTAATCGAGGCCTTCTACGAGCACCAAGTAGCCCACGAACTGTCGTAGGACCCCTCGCTCCAAACCAAATATCGCCGCAGGTTGAGCACAAGTCAGCGAAAACGCCCCTAAGCGAGCAATGTGCCTTGAAAGAGGAGGGCATAGGCCTTGTGGCCATGCCCGACGATTGAAAGGCAGATTGCCGCTTAGGGGCGTTTGCAGCGTCGACTGGTTACGCGGTTTGGTAAAACCGCGTAACTAGCACACCTGGGTTTTGCCGATCATGATGTTGAGGATCTCGACGTCGGTGTCCTTCATGCCCACGCGGCCTACGTCTGTCTCTTATACACATCTGACGCTGCCGACGAAG
>USPH01000212.1 GCA_900556515.1 uncultured Collinsella sp. | reverse complement strand
TCTCGGCATGGCGGAACACGCCCGTGAACAGCGGAATCGCCACACTGCCGAGCATACGCACGCCGCCGAGCGGACCGCCCGTCACGCGCGCGCCGCGGCTTGCCTGTGCATCGGCCGTCTGCTTCATCTCAGTGGCAAACTGCGGCATAAAGCGTAGCGCGATACCCATGATCATGCCGAGCTCGTGCGCAGGAAGTCCCACACGCGCAAACGGCGCGAGCAGGCGCTCAAAGCCCGCGGTGAGGTCGAGCGTCGGCGTGGTGAGTGTAATGGCGCTCATGCCGGCCATCATCAACGTCAGGCGACACGCCATAAAGGCGGCAGAACGCAGTGAGCCCTCGCTTATCTGCAGAAAGCCGAGCTGCCACAGGATGCGCCCACTCTGATCGGTAAACAAGTTGAGCACCGCGACCACGACGACGATTGCCAGCAGCGGCGCCATCGACGACAGAACGCGACGAACCGGCACCCGAGACACGGCATAGGTCAGCACAACGAAAATTGCGACCGGGGCCAGTCCGCGGAAGCTGCTGACTGTGAGCGTCGTGATCAAAAATACAAAGCCCAGGAGCAGCTTGGTGCGCGGATCCAGGCGATGGATCGCGCTATCGCTCGGATAGTAGCTGCCAAACGAAAACGCCTCCATTAGCAGCCCTCCTCTCGCGCGACCGTCTTGGATTTAGCAATGTCCGCGACGTTAGAAGGACCGCCCGAGCGACCGATTAGCAGGTCCGCCAACTCGTCTGTCAGCGACTCAACCGTATAGAGGCCGTCAAAGCGCAGCGGCACGCCTGCCTTCGCAAGCGCCAGCGCCATGCGCTGGGCAGCGGGAACACCCAAGCCGATTGATTTAAGCTCGTTCGCGTGCGCAAAAACCTGAGAGGGCGTTCCCTCGGCAAACACCGCGCCCTCGTTCATCACAACGATACGGTCACAACAATTTGCCAGGTCATCCATGCTGTGCGAAACCATGACAACGGTCAGGCCCTCGCGATGGAGTCGATCGATGAGCCCTAGGAAATCCCTGCGAGCAGCCGGATCGAGCCCAGCCATGGGCTCATCGAGTACCAGGACTTCGGGCTCCATGGCGAGTACGCCGGCGAATGCCACACGCCGTTGCTGACCGCCCGAAAGCTCAAAGGGACTCTTGTCGCCGACCGTGGAAAGGTCGAGGCCCACGCGTGAGAGCGATGACTCGACACGACGGTCGACTTCATCTTGCGGCAAGCCAAGGTTATGCGGACCAAACGCCACGTCCTGCGCCACGGTTTCGGCAAACAGCTGACGCTCAGGGTATTGAAACACCACGCCGACCTTGGCCTTAACCGCAGCGGCGTCTTTCTTGTTTGACAGATCGAGCCCCAGCGCGCGAACGGATCCCTCCTGGGGGCGAATCAAACCGTTGAGATGCTGGACCAGCGTCGACTTACCCGAACCGGTATGACCTGCCAAGCCCAGGAACTCGCCGCGACGCACCGTCAGCGATACACCGCGCAGCGCCCACGGGCTGCTGGGGTCGTTTCCCCAGAGAGCCTGTTTGCTCGATTTGCCCGCAGTGGCCGAGCGCTTATGCCAGCGGCGGCGCTCACGCGGACTGAGCGAATAACTGTACGAAACATGGGATAGCTCGATGACGGGCTCCGACGCGTTGCCCTCGTTGTCTACCAGAACAGTGCCGTCAGCGATTTCCGACTGGGATACGGAAGACTGCCCCGCGATGCCTGCCCTACTTCGCTCGGCATAAGCCTGCGCAATCTCGGCGACCATATCCGCCTCACGCACCTGCGCGCAAACGGGCACGCCCTTCGCACGAAGTGACCTGCCCAGACGACACGACTCCGGCATATCCAGGTTGAGCTGCGCAAGCTCATCCGCCCGCGTCAAGATTTCCTCGGGCGTACCGAGCATGGCAACGTGCCCCGCCCGAAACACCGCGACACGATCGGCCTCGGCGGCCTCCTCCATAAAGTGCGTAATCATCACGATAGTCATGCCGCGATCGTGAAGTGCGCGGCACGCTTTCATAAGACCCTTGCGTCCGCGCGGATCGAGCATCGAGGAGGCCTCATCCAAAATGAGAACGCGCGGCTCCATGGCGAGCACGCCGGCAAGCGCCACGCGTTGCTTTTGACCACCCGAAAGCGCATGGGTCTCGTGGCGCTCAAAGCCCACCAGGCCCACGCCCTTCAGCGCCTCGCGTACGCGCTGCGCAATTTGCGCCGATGGCACGCCAAGGTTTTCGGGACCGAACGCAACGTCATCTTCGACAAGCGTTGCCACCAGCTGATCATCGGGATTCTGGAATACCATGCCCGCGGTCGAACGAATGTCGTAGACCAGCTCGGGATCGGACGCATCCATGCCGTTAATGCGCACCGTGCCCGCATCGGGCTGCAGCAGCGCATTCAGATGCTTGGCAAACGTCGACTTGCCCGACCCATTGCCACCGAGGATGCAGAAAAACTCACCGTCCTCGATATTCAGATCGACGCCGTCGAGCGCCGGTGCGGCACCGTCATAACTAAAGGAAACGCCCCGACACTCAATCATGCGCGGCCTTTGACCTGGTCCTTTTTAGGCGTGAGGAGGTTGGAGACCGCTTTATACACCGCCAGTGTCAACACCGAGTTAAGCACGGTCTTGATAAGGTTGAACGGCAGCACGGCAGGAATCATGAGCGGGGCGATCACATCGACCGAGCCATACCAGAACCAAACGCCAATGGTCAGATTCGCAACCATAGAAAGCACCGTAGCGGCAATAACGCCCAGTGCCAGGCCAATCACGGCGCCCTTATAGGTGTGCATCTTCTGGTAGACGATAGCCGCGGGCAGAATGTAGCCCAGCGTGGCAACCAGGTTCATAAGCGCGCCGACCCAGTCACCCGTGGTGAGCGCATGGATAACAATCGCCATAGCGGCAACAGCGGTGCCGGCACCAGGGCCATACGCAAATCCACACACCATCGCCGGCACCAGCGACGGGTCATACGTCAAAAACGGCGCCGAAGGAAGGATGGGCAGCTGCACGTACATAAACAAGGCGCCCAAGGCGCACATCAACGCCATGGTAACGAGCTGTTTGGTGCTCCACCTATTCGTGTTCTCAAAATGGATATGCTGTGACTGTTCAGACATAAGATCACCTGCCTCTTTCATCCGGACTCTAACCGTTGGTACTGGGATCTCACCAGTTCAGCCGGCATGCGAACCAACGCACACACGGGTCGCGGACTCATCGGCTCGGTCGCAGGCATCTCGCCTGCGCCACGGCGCCCCTTTGACACCGCCCGATTTACCGCCAGTGGGGAATTTCACCCCGCCCTGAAGACAAAGTATTCAGTTGCTTTC
>USPH01000211.1 GCA_900556515.1 uncultured Collinsella sp. | reverse complement strand
GGTGAGTTAAAGCCGATCCACAGGTACCACATCCAGTCGAGGGCGTCGCGATCGCCCACGCGCCAGGCGCGGCGGGCGATGCGGTCGCAAAAATCGAGATAATCGCGGCCGGCGTGCCAAGTACCCAGGCAGTTCATGCTGCTAAAGGTACCGTCCTCGTTGAGCGGCACGCAGCCGTGGAACAGCAGATTGCCGTTGGCGACCTTGTACATCGAGCCGTGGGTGTAGAGGAAATCGATATGGCGATGCAGGTGATCGGCGGTGACAAACTCGGACACGAGCTTGTCGATGATGTGTTGCTCCTGGGGCGTGAGCGTGTAGGGGTCCGTCGAGTCGACGGTGGGGAAGTCGTTGGTCGTGAGCGGCCACACGCTGCCGTCGGCAAGCGTGACTGTGCCGGTGTCGTGATTGATCTTGTCGAGCAGCAGGCGGTCGGTCATGTCGAACTCGGGGTGACGCTGGATAATCTGGCCCTCGAGTTTAAAGAGCAGCACGTTGATGGCCTTGATCAGCGGAGTGATGGACTCACCGGCAGTGTAGGTGGCATCGGCAAAGGCGACGAGCTCGCGCAGCGAGATGCCGTAGTCGTTCTCGAGGATCTCGTAATTGTCGTAGCGCAGGTTGTTGCGCAGCACCGTGGCGATGCAGGCGGGCTCACCGGCGGCGGCGCCCATCCACAGCAGATCGTGGTTGCCCCACTGGATGTCGAGCGAATGGTAGGTGAGCAGGCGGTCCATAATCTTGGCAGCGCCGCCGCCACGGTCGAAGATATCGCCCACCAGGTGCAGGTGGTCGACGGCCAGGCGCTTGATGAGCGAGGCGAGCGACTCGATAAAGTCGTCGGCGCTGGCGGTCTCCAAGATGGATTCGATAATGCGCTCGTGATAACGCACGCGGTAGTTGTTCTCGTCTGGATGCGTGTGCAGCAACTCGTCGATGATGTAGGCGTAATCGCGTGGGATGGCCTTACGCACCTTGGAGCGCGTATAGCGGCTCGAAAGCGAGCGGGCAACCATGATGAGCCGGTCGAGCGTGGTCTTGTACCAGGTGGGGGAGTCCTCGTGCTGGCTGCGGACAAGATCGATCTTCTCGCGCGGATAGTAGATGAGCGTGCACAGCTCTCCCTTTTCGTCAAAGGAGAGCGTGTCGCCAAAGATCTCGTCGACATGTTCGCGCACGACACCCGAGCAGTTGTTGAGGATGTGCATAAAGGCTTCGTACTCGCCGTGCACGTCGCTCATAAAATGCTCGGTGCCTTTGGGCAGGTTGAGAATGGCCGAGAGATTGATGATCTCGGTAAACGCGGATTGTTCGGTGGGAAATTGTCTCGACAGCAGACGCAGATACTTAAAGTCTTGCGGATTGCGATCGAATGCGACCATGAAGCACCTTCCAATATGGTTGGTAAAACTGATAAAACAGCGTCAAGCGTTTACCAGTATGCGCCGGCTTTGTTTCGATTTTGCGCCGGCGGCTGAATTGTCAGCTGAACGGTTTGCTAAATCGATTTAGTTGAGGTTGATGTGTCGGTTAAGTGGAGACGAAGGGGGTGATTTTGCCCATGTTGGCCCATGGCGGGGATGGGGATGTTCATGATAAAGATATTCAATGCAAATGGTTCGAATTGGTAAATAGTGGACGTTTGTATCGTATTTAGGCTTGCTGTGCGATAATTTGCGCAGCAATACTTAAGGAGCCTCATATGAGTGATTTTGTCCTGACCTGTGAATCCGCCGCCGACCGAACCCGTGAGTTCTTTGCGTCGCGCAATATCCCTGTCGTGTGTTTTCATTACGAGATTGATGGTGTTGTCCATGCGGACGATCTGTACCAGTCGATTTCACCGGACGAGTTTTTTGCTCAGATTGCCGCGGGTGCCATGCCCAAGACGTCTCAGGTGAGCGTGGGTGAGTACGAGGAGTTTTGGGAGCCGTTTGTTGCCGAGGGTAAAGACGTGCTGCACCTGACGTTGTCGTCGGGTATTTCGGGTACGTATGGATCGGCCTGCGTTGCGGCGCAGATGCTCGCGGATCGCTATCCCCAGGGCGGCAAGGTGCGCGTCATCGATTCGCTGGGGGCGTCTTCGGGCTTTGGCCTATTGCTGGAATATGCCGCCGACGTGCGCGATAGCGGCGCTTCGCTCGACGAGACGGCTGCTTGGATTGAGGAGCATAAACTCAACCTGCACCACTGGTTCTTCTCGACCGATCTGTCGAGCTACCTGCACGGCGGTCGCATTTCGGCCGCGAGCGCGATTGTCGGCACAGCGCTTAAGATTTGCCCGCTTATGACGGTCGATTGCGAAGGTGGGCTGTCGCCACGTGAGAAGATTCGCACTAAGAAGCGCGCGATTTCCGAGATGGCTAAGACCATGATGGCACATGTGCAGGACGGTGCCGCTTATTCGGGTAAGTGCATCTTGTCCCATTCGGCGTGCCGCGAGGATGCCGAGGTCGTTGCGGCGCTGATTGAGGAACAAGTTCCGCAGCTCAAAGGCAAGATTGAGATCAACAATATCGGTGCTCTGATCGGTTCGCACACCGGACCAGGTACGGTGGCGCTCTTCTTTATGGGCGACAAGCGCGTGGATTAATTTGCCTCATCACGTCGCTGCATGATTGCTCAAACGAAAACGGCCCGCCTCACGTTTGTGGGGCGGGCCTTGCTGTTGCGGTTAGCGTTTCTTGCCGCGGAAGAAGAAGCCATGCAGTGACGGCTTGAGTCCACGGTTGGCTCGACGCTCCTCGATATGATCGTGGATCGAAGCGACGCGCTCGATAACCTCGTCGGGAATCGGCACGTCGGGATTCATGTTCTCGACCTGACTGACCTCGGCGGCGGCAACCTGGTCGATAATGGGCACATCGTCGCGCGAGATGACGGGCGTCGCGTCTTCTTTCATCTTGCGGTAGCGCTGCATCATGTCGGTCTGCAGCTGCTGGGCCGAAGGCGGCGTCCAGATGATGGCGTTGGCACCGGCGGCGATGGTTTCGCGGATGCTCTCGGGCGTCTTGCCGCCCGGTGCGATGAGCGGCAGGTTGGGATAGTGCTCGCGCAATTCACGCAGGACCTGCGGCGTGTTCTTGCCGGCCGCGATGTTGAGGATCTTGGCTCCGGCGCGCACTTTGGCATGCGCATCATCGTCGCAGCGTACGACCGTGGCGATGACGGGGATGTCGGCGATGTTGGTGATGTGCTCGACCATCTCGGCAGTGGCGGGGGAGTTGACCACACAGCCCGCCGCGCCCTGCATCTCGGAGACGGCCGCCATCTGTACGGAGCGCTTACCGGTCGTAGTTCCGCCGCCCACGCCCACAAAGACCGGGCACTCGGCGACCTGTCTCTTATACACATCTCCGAGCCCACGAGACATGCGCAG
>USPH01000210.1 GCA_900556515.1 uncultured Collinsella sp. | reverse complement strand
GCCGTGCTCCGCTCGCTCAAGAACATCATCGAGAGCGGCGTGAAGGCCGGCATCATGGTCGGTATGTGCGGCGAGGCCGCTGCCGATCCGCTGCTCGAGCCGCTGCTGATCAGCTGGGGCCTGGAGGAGTTCTCGATGAGCGCTCCTTCGATCCTGCGCGCCCGCAAGACCATCAGCCAGTGGACCAAGGCCGAGTGCGACGAGCTCGCCGAGAAGGCGCTCGCCTGCAACACCGCAGCCGAGGTCAAGGCACTGCTCGAGTCCGCAGCTCGCTAATTTGGTATCAGAGGTAACCGCGTGGTTGGAATGGGCCGGCCACGCGGCCCTCACATATACAGGGGGTACTGTAAATGTTCTACACGCTAACCGCTAACCCGGCTGTCGACATGACGGTTTCGAGCTCTCCGCTCGAGCCCGACGAGAACGTCCGCACCGGCTCGGCCAGCTACACGGCTAACGGCAAGGGCCTCGACGTGTCCTTCGCCTTTAAGAAGATGGGCGTCGACACCGTCGCGCTCGGCTTCTTCGCTGGCTTCACGGGCAAGTTCATCGTCGAGGAGGTCATGAACCTGGGTTGCCTCTGCCGCCCGGTCTGGACCGACGGTATCACGCGCATTAACACCTACGTCAACGATGGCCAGCACGAGTACGGCATCCTGAACCCGGGTGCTCCGATCACGCCGCAGCACCAGGAGGAGCTCTACAACATCCTGGACACCGCGGGCGATCTCGAGTGCCTGATCGTTTCCGGCTCCGTGCCTCCCAAAGCTACGCCCGACTTCCTGGCTCAGGTCATGGAGCACGCTCAGGCTCGTGGCGCCGACGTCGTCCTGGACCTGTCCTCCGACAAGCTCAAGGAGCTCGCTCACAAGAAGCCGCTGCTCATCAAGCCGAACCATCATGAGATGAAGGCCATCTTCGGCGTGCCGGTCGACACCGACGACGAGGTTCGCGTTGCCATGAAGATGGCTCACGACGCTGGCGTTCAGAACGTGCTGCTTACCCGTGGTAGCCGCGGCGACGCTTACTTCTCCAACGGCGAGGACATCTGGTACGCCAAGCGTGAGTTCAACATCAAGCTGGTTTCTTCCGTCTGCGCCGGCGACTGCACCCTCGCTGCGTTCCTGCACAAGTGGTACAGGGATCGCGACAACGTCGAGGAGGCCATGAAGCTCGCTATGGCCACCGGCGCCAACGTTGCCGAGTCCGTCGGCATTGGCGACTTCGGTCACGTCGACGAGTACAGCAAACGCGTTGCTGTTCGCAAGCTCGATCGTCAGTAATCGAAACGCGACATATTCGTGCGCATGCGGCGCCCCGGTTTCGGCCGGGGCGCCTTTTTTGTTCCGTCATGGGGGAGAGATGTTCTGCCGTACTTCATCGCTTCCACACCGTTCACCGAGTTGTTGTAGCCTTTTGTCGATGCGTGGAATATACTTTCATTAACACGTTGCTTCGTGAAAGGAACATTCATGATTTACACGCTCACTGCAAATCCCGCCATTGACTACAACATCGCCTGCGACGGTCTTGCTGCCAACACCGTAACGCGTACCCGCAACGCGGTCTATACGCCCAACGGCAAGGGCCTTAACGTCTCGTTCACTCTCGATCACTACGGTGTCGACACCACGATCCTGGGCTTCTTCGCCGGCTTCTCGGGCGAGTTTATCGTCAAGGGCGCCGAGGCCCTGGGTGTGCCCGTCAAGCCCGTGTGGACCGACGGCATCACGCGCGTCAACGTGTTCCTCAACGCCGGCCCCGACACCGAGTACAACATGGTCAACGCCGGTGCCGCCATCAACGAGGCCAACGAGCAGGAGATGTTTGAGCTCATCGATTCGCTCGATGACATGACCTGCCTGGTCATCAGCGGCTCGCTGCCTCCCAACACTTCCGAGGGCTTCCTGGCCGAGGTCCTGCGCCGCGTCAAGGCCAAGGGGGCCGAGTTCGTCCTCGATATCTCGAGCCATCAGCTGGCAGACCTCATTGCCATGGAGCCGCTGCTGATCAAGCCCAATGACGACGAGCTGCTCGACATCTTTGGCATCAAGGTGAGCGGTGGCGACGACGAGTCCGTCAAGGGCGCTATGGCCGAGCTGCATGCAAAGGGCGCCAAGAACGTGCTGCTGACCCTCGGTGGCGACGGCGCGTACTTCTCCAACGGCGAGCATATCTGGTTTGCCAACCGCACCTTCGACGTCAAGCTGCTGTCGACGGTGTGCGCCGGCGATTCCTCGCTCGCTGCCTTCCTGTCCGTATGGCACGACGCCCCCGAGCGAGTCGAGGATGCCCTCCGTCTGTCGATGGCTACCGGCGCCAACGTGGTCGAGTGCCCCGGTCTGGGCGATTTTGCCAAGGTGGACGAATATAAGAAGCACATCGAGGTTCGCCAGGTCTGCTAGTTCCGGCACCTTGTCTGAATAGTTTGATTATTTCGCATCCGTCTTAGACTAGGACGGATGCGTTTTTGTTTATCGGACTTGCGTGTGCAGTGGAGGCTGTTTCTTGCTAGACTTCTTGCAGACGCAATCGATAGCCAATTTGATAGTCGCAGGAGGCCATAGGCATGTGCAATGTTTCGCTCAACGGTACTCAACCGTCCGATGCGTCCCTGCGCGTCCTGCGCGCGCTTGAGGCGGCTGGTCTTGAGGCTTGGTACGTGGGCGGTTGGGTGCGCGACGCCCTGATGGGGTACCCCAGCCACGATGTTGATATGTGCTGTAGCGGCCTGTGGCAGGAGTCCAAAGCGGCGCTCGAGGCCGCCGGCATCGCTGTTGTGGAGTCGGGCATTAAATTTGGCGGAATCACGGCTATTTCCGATGGCGAGCGTATCGAGGTCACCACGTACCGTCTGGATGGCTTCTATACCGATGGGCGCCATCCCCAGAGTGTGGAGCGTGCCGCCTCGCTCGAGGACGATCTGGCGCGCCGCGACTTTACCGTCAATGCCATGGCCTGGCATCCCGAGCGCGGGCTTGTCGACCGCTACGACGGCCAGGGTGACTTGGAGCGCAAGCTGATTCGCGCTGTCGGCGATCCCAAGCGTCGCTTTAACGAGGACGCCCTGCGCATGCTGCGTGCGGTGCGCTTTGCCTGCCGTCTGGACTTTATGATTGAGCCCGAGACCAAGCGTGCGCTTGCCGAGTGCGCGCCGCTGCTCGATGCCGTGGCGCGTGAGCGTGTGGGTATTGAGCTCGAGGGCATTCTTTCGACCGGTCATGGGGGAGACGCTATGCTGCGCTACCCCGAGCTTATCTGCGCCGCCGTGCCAGAGTTGGCAGCGGGTCGCGGGTTTGATCAGCGCAGCGTCTACCATGCCTTTAACGTCTACGAGCATATCGCCCGTGTGCTGACGGTGGCAGCTGTCTCTTATACACATCTCCGAGCCCACGAGACATGCGCAGATCTCG
>USPH01000209.1 GCA_900556515.1 uncultured Collinsella sp. | reverse complement strand
GTCGTATGGCCTCCAACGGCGCGCTGGTGATCGAGACGGGGGAGCGCACTGGCCGCTCGCCTAATGACCGCTTTATCGTTGACACCCCCGATGTTCACGACAAGATTGCCTGGGGTGCCGTCAACCGCCCGCTGTCTGTCGAGAGCTACGAGGCCATCAAGGCCGGCATCGTCGACTATCTCAACGAGCGCGACGTGTTCGTCACTCGCGGTATGGCCGGTGCCGACCGCAACCATACGCGTCGTCTGCTTGTCGCCTGCGAGCGTGCCAGCCAGGCGCTCTTTATTAAGCAGATGCTCGCCCGCCCGCTTGCCCGTGAAATCGCACGCACCGGCGAGCCGGACTTCTGCGTGCTCGCCGCGCCGGGCTACCAGTGCGATCCCGCCATCAAGGGCCTCAACTCCAGCGCCGCCGTGGTCATTAACTTCCAGGAGCGCGTGATTCTGGTCGCCGGCACCGGCTACTCCGGCGAGATCAAAAAGTCCATTTTCAGCGTCATGAATTACCTGCTGCCCGTCGAGGACGACGTGCTGCCCATGCATTGCTCGGCCAGTATGGACCCCGTCACGCATGAGACCGCCGTGTTCTTTGGCCTCTCCGGCACCGGCAAGACCACGCTTTCGGCCAACCCCACGCGCCTGCTGATCGGCGACGACGAACACGGTTGGTCCGACATGGGCATCTTCAACATCGAGGGTGGCTGCTACGCCAAATGCGAGGGCCTGGACGCGTTCCACGAGCCTGAGATCTTCAACGCCGTCCGCTTTGGCGCGATCTGCGAAAACGTGGTGCTCGACGAGAACCGCAAGCCCAACTACGACGACATCTCGATCACGCACAACACGCGCGTGGCATACCCTGTGGAGCACATTCCCAACGCGTGGACCAAGGGCATGGGCACCACTCCAAGCGTCGTGCTCTTCCTGACCTGCGATGCCTTTGGCGTGCTGCCGCCCATCTCGCGCCTGACGGCCGACTCCGCCATGTATCACTTTGTGACGGGCTTTACGGCCAAGATCCCCGGCACCGAGGTCGGCGTCACCGAGCCCACGCCCACGTTCTCTTCGCTGTTTGGCGAGCCGTTTATGCCGCTCGACCCCATGGTCTATGCCAAGATGCTCGGTGAGCGCATCGCCGACGGCCGCACGCGTGTGTACCTGGTCAACACCGGCTGGATCGGCGGCGGCTACGGCGTGGGTCATCGCATCGAGCTTGCCTACACGCGCGCCCTGGTGGCCCGCGCCCTCGACGGTACCATCGAGGACAGCGAGTTCGTGCACGACGACATCTTTAACGTCGACATTCCCACCACGTGCCGCGGCGTACCCGACGGCATCCTGGTGCCGCGCCAGTATTGGCAGAGCACCGCTCGCTACGACGAGGCCGCGCACAACTTGGCCGTGATGTTCGAGGAGAACTTCGAGAAGAAGTACTCGCACCTGCCCGAATCCGTCAAGGCCGCCGGTCCGCATGCTCAGGTGCACGCCGACGCCCGTCATCGCGGCCACGGCCTGCTGGGACTTCGCCACTAGCGTCGCCTCAGACCCAAAACCACCATAAAGGGGACAGGCACCTTTGTGGTGGTTTTACTCGCGCGGATGACTCGGGTTACAATACGCCTGACATATCGCTCCCTTCTCCGGATGGGGGCAGCGTAAGCGCTCTTGTGGCGGCACCGTAGGACTTTGAAGGTGGCCGTCGTAAGGGCGCTTTTTGTTTAGGCACCCGGGCTCGGGCGCATGCTATGAAGGGAGAGCACATGAAGAGCTTTATTGCCGAGGATTCGTTTTGGGAGCTATTTCCGCAGGCGGCTGTCGGTGTTGTGGTCGTAAAGGGCATGAAGCCCGCGGCTCAGATTCCTCAAGAGGACGTGGACGCGATTGCGGCGTTGCTCGACCGCGCCAATATCGACGCGGAGCGTCATCTGACCAGCGATACTATCAGCGAGAACGCACCGGTCAAGGCATGGCGCGAGGCTTATCGGCTGTTCAAGGCCAAAAAGGGCGCGCGTTGCTCAATTGAGAACCTGCTCAAGCGCGTGCTCAAGGGCAAACCGGTGGGCCACATTACGCCCGCGGTGGACATCTACAACACGGTGTCGCTGACCTACGCGCTGCCCGTTGGCGGCGAGGACCTGCATGCGATTGAGGGGGATCTTTGCTTGAAGGTGACTGACGGCGGCGATGCGTTCCTGCCACTTGGCGAGGAAACGGATGACCCGACGCTGCCCGGCGAGCTCGCCTACATCGATGATGCGGGCGCCGTATGCCGCTGCTGGAACTGGCGCGACGGCGTGCGCACCGCGCTCACCGACGAAACCGAGAACGCCTTCCTCATCGTAGAGTGCGCCGACCCCGCGCGCGTCGAAGACTGCCGCGCCGCGACCGACGAGCTCGCCGAGCTGGTGGAGCGCCACCTGGGCGCGACGATCGCCGTCAAGGAGCTCGTGACGGGCGAGAACCGCGAGGTCGCCATCGCCTGACCCCAAACCCTCGAAAACGCCCAGCGGTGGACGCGGCGATCGTCTTGCTGCGTCCATTCTGCTCCAACTGGTCAAAATAGGTTGATTTCGCGCCGGCAGAACGTCTCCGAGACCGGCCAGGAGACCACTCCATCGACCCAGCGCGCACTGACCGCGTCAAATTGAGGCGCTTCCGCATCAGGAGCCACATATCTTGGGTCTCTTGACCTTTTCAACCGCAACGCGCTGCCTTTCCCAAGGGATAAAGGGGCATCACCGGCGCGATATTGATCTATTTTGACCACACTTTGAAACACGAAGCGGTGAAACAGGAATGCTCAGGTACATCCGGCGCTACGACCGGCTAAGCCCACGGGCAACGCACGGACGCGGGCCGAAAACAACAGGCACGCCTTCGCCCCCGTCTCCGCGCCAGCCCCTTCAGCACCCTAAGGCGCTCGCAAGCCTTCCCGCCAGCATTCAATCAAGCGCCCTTCGGACCATGCGGCGTTGGCGGGACTCGTCGAGGGCAGCACGACGGCCCGCATACCCGTTTGCACCTCAAGGTGGCGCTTGTAGAGACGCGCGGACGTCGCGCCGTTGCAAATCACCCGCTCGATGGGAGCCACCTCGAGAATGCGCTCGATACGCGCAGGCACGACATTTCTGATCGACGCATCGCTCGAGCCTTTGATATCGCAGCTCTCGATCACGTCCCACAGCGCGATGCCGTGCCGAAGCAGCAGCATCCGCTTGGCCGCAAGGTCATGATCGCCCGGCACCTCTTCACCCAAGCAGGCGGCGATCACGCGCCAAAAACGATTGCGCGGGTTGCCGTAGTAGAACTCATTCGTGCGAGAAAGGGCCGAAGGAAACGATCCGAGCACGAGCGTACGGCTGTGCCTATCGAACACCGGATCGAACGGCTGAACGATATGCTGGTACTCTGCCATCTCAACC
>USPH01000208.1 GCA_900556515.1 uncultured Collinsella sp. | reverse complement strand
GGCGCGACCAGAAGGTCAGCGCCCTTTCGTTTCATGTCACCTTGTCTCAAATGCGACCCGCTCGCTGTCCGTTCTCTACCTGCGGCGTCGTCTTGCTCCGAATGCGGCCCGTTCGCTGTCGTTGCCGAAACATCGGCGATGCCGGAGTAGTCATTGGGGACGTTCTTAAATGACTAGTCAGAAATGAGCGTGGATAATCTCCCGGTTTTGGCCTGTGTGCGGGCTCAAAGTGGGAGATTATCCACGCTCGCTTTAATTTGCCTGGGCTGCGATGCCTATCTAATCGGCTCGGCGTCTTCCCTGAGAATCGAAAGATACTCTTCATACCCGTACTGCCGGTATCTCTGTCTTGACTCGTCGAGCGGACGGAGGATACCCAATTCTTCAAATGATTTGACAAGCGAGCTCGCGGTACTCCTGCCGATATCGAGTTGGGCAGCGATGAATGCGGTGTCGACGATGGGGTGCTCTTCAAGAATGCCCAACAGCCTTTGCCCGTTTGCAGCGGTCCTTCCGAGATTTTCGGTAATGGTTGCTGTGGAACGGTTATGGAGGTCAACAAGGTTTTTTAAAGACCCTACCGAGTCCTTCGCACTCTCGAGAAGACTGTTGCAGAAAAACTCTATCCATTCCTCGTAAGTGCCTCTCTCCCTTACGGATGTGAGTTGCCGGTAGTACTCGCTTCGATTTTTCTTGAACTGGAACGATGGATAGAACAAGCAAGAATGAAGAACGCCATCATTGATGAGCATAAGTGTAATGAGAAGCCTGCCCAGGCGACCGTTTCCGTCTAGGAATGGATGGGCAGTTTCAAATTGGTAATGGACGAGCGCCGCCCGCACAATCGGATCCATTTCGACTTGAGGCTCATTGATAAAGCGTTCGAGGTCCTGGAGCGTGTTACTCAAATCTTCAATGTTTGGAGGGACAAACGATGCGGTTGCAATGGTGCAGCCTGAGGGGCCAATCCAGTTTTGTGAGGAGCGCAGCTCGCCTGGATTCTTCTCCGTTCCGCGCACTCCGTCCAGCAGGACCGCATGAACTTGCCTAAGAAGTCTCGTGCACAAGGGCATCTTTTTGAGCAGTTCTACGCCGCGGTCGACAGCACGGACGTAATTCACGACGTCTGCGACATCTTTATGATGGAGTTGTGTTTGCGATGGACTAAGTAGGTCGTCAAACGTGCACTGGGTTCCTTCAATTTGCGAAGAAAGGAGTGCTTCTTTGCGCACGTACATTGTCAGATACATGTCGGCGTTGGGAACAAAGTAGAGCATGCCTTCAAGCTCTCCAAGCTTTCGTGAGCATGCGGAAAGCGTGCGATAGGTTTCCTCGGTGAGGTTTAGCTGCCTCAATGATTGCAAGGGCGTTGGAAAAAACGAATAGTAAGCCAATTTCCCCGATAGATTATTGCGGAGCGTTCCCTGGCCGTTCTCCTCGATTTGCATCGCGCCCTCCATATCTTTAGTGCCGGAAACTCGTTATTAGGCTAATCATATCAATTCTAATAACGAGTTTAAGGATTAAATAGTTATTAGAATTGATGTAAACAATCTAATGATGAGAAGTCGTTATTACTTGACCATGGAGCTCGGCTTGGTACAGGGGGGTTGTCCAAAATGAGAGCGGATAATCTCCCGTTTTTGGCTCGGTGACGGCCTCAAAGTGGGAGATTATCCACGTTCGCTAGTTAAGCGTCCAAAAATCCACACTCGCCAAACCTGCCAAAAAGGACAGGTTTATTTTGGCACGCTTCGGTCGGTGTCAGGAAGTGTTAGGGACGGGGCGGCGGCAGGACTCGAGAGCGAAAAGAAGTATCGGGTTTGGCGTGCCCGCTTCTGCCCGTCCCGCGCGTGGGCGATACTCGGCTTATCGAACCGCGATGCAAAGGAGATGCTCATCCCACGAGCACTACCGAGAAGGGCTTGCGATTCGAGTCCCCACCTTAGCATTTGAACCATTTGGCACTATAATTACCGTAGGCATGCGCACAACGTTGCGCTTAATCAAGAGGAGAAAACGTATGGGTCTGTTTGACATGTTCAAGAAGAAGGCTGAGCCCGCGGCTGCCGCTGTTCCGGCCTCCATCTCTGCTTCTGCTGGCGCCGACGTGCTGTGCTCGCCCGTCAAGGGCAAGGTCATCAAGATGGCCGACGTGCCCGATCCCGTCTTTGGTGGCGAGGTTCTGGGCAAGGGCTGTGCCGTGTGGCCCGAGGACGATCTGGTCTACGCTCCCTGCGACGGTAAGGTGACCGTCACCATGGGTCACGCCGTGGGTCTGCAGTCCGATAGTGGCATCGAGGTTCTGGTGCATGTTGGCGTCGATACCGTCAACATGAACGGCGATGGCTTCGAGGGCTTCGTCAAGGCCGACGACGTTGTGAAGGCTGGCCAGCCCATACTCAAGATCGACCGCGCCAAGATCGCCGCTGCCGGTTACAAGGACTGCGTCGTCGTGGCCGTGTCCAACACCGCCGAGTTTGCCGATGTCGAGCTCACCGTCGAGGCAGAGTCCGCCGTCGCCGCCGGTGACGCCATCGTCAAGGTCGTCCGCAAGTAAACTGCGGCGTCCAAAGGATGTGCAAGGGTGGTCGGGTTTTCCGGCCACCTTTTTTATTGCACCGTGGGGAAGCGTTTTATTGCACGTTGGGCGGGCTTGCAAACCGTTCGGACGCTAAAATGAACCGACCACGCCTTCGCGTTGCCGAGGGTGTTCATAAGTGGATAGTATGGGCTTACTTATTACAACGTGTGCCGCGTCCGGGAAGCGCGGTGCCGCTCATTGGGAGGAACAACATGAAAAAGAAGCTGCTGCTTGCGCCCCTCATGGCCGTCTTGGTTGCATGCGTGGTCGTGCTTTCCGGCTGTGGAGGTCCTTCGGTTGAGGAGCTCATCACCGAGGATCTTACGACGCAGTTCGATGAGGTCAAGAACGGTGGCGACGACTTCCTCTCTGGCCTGGAGGAGGCTTCGGGCGACGAGTTCGAGCAGCTGGGTATCGATCCCAAGGAGTACGCCAAGACCTATCTTGAGGGCTTTGACTACAAGATCGGCGACGTGACGGTCGACGAGGACAAGGGTGTCGCGACCGCCGAGGTCTCTATTACATGCAAATCTATGAACAAGATCGTCGAGGACTTCTCCACCCAGTATCAGGAGAAGGTCGCTGCGCTTGACACGGTTCCTTCCGATGACGAGCTGTACAAGATGGCCGGTCAGGTTATGGTCGATGTGACCAAGGCCACCGAGCCCAGGAAGACCACGGTTATCTTCAAGTACACCTGCAACGACGATGGCGAGTGGTCTGCCGACGACTCCGTCAACTCCGAGATGATGGATGCAATGCTGAGCTAGGGGGTTACGCGGTTCTACGAACCGCGTAACCAGTTGACGCTGCGCGCCGCCCAGGACGACAATTTGTC
>USPH01000207.1 GCA_900556515.1 uncultured Collinsella sp. | reverse complement strand
CCAACGTGCCGGTTACCAAGCTGCGCGATGGCGACACCCTCGTCATGGACACCGGAGCGGACGCAACGGCTGACGGCGGCTACGGCGCGGATTCGGGCAGCATGTCTACCGACGAGGGTATGTAATGCGTCCCGTCATCGACATTCGCAACGTGCACCGCATCTTTGAGAGCGAGGCCGGCTGCGCCCATATCCTGCACAACGTGAGCCTTGCGGTGATGAGCGGCGAATTCGTCGCTATTACCGGCCCTTCGGGCTCGGGCAAGTCAACGCTCATGAACATCCTGGGCTGCCTGGACAAACCGACGGCGGGCGACTACTACCTGCAAGGGCTCAACGTGGCCGAGCTTGACGATGACGAGCTCACCGAAGTTCGCGCCCTGAGCATTGGCTTTGTCTTTCAGAGCTTCAACCTGCTGCCGCGCCTGT
This sequence comes from uncultured Collinsella sp., assembly GCA_900556515.1. Lineage (GTDB taxonomy): Bacteria > Actinomycetota > Coriobacteriia > Coriobacteriales > Coriobacteriaceae > Collinsella. The sequence continues at coordinate 3,015 of USPH01000207.1, read as the reverse complement.
CGGTTATCGAAAACGTCATGCTGCCGCTGGCCTACACCAATGTGCCCCGTAGCCAGCGCGAAATGCGCGCCGTGCACGCGCTGCAGGCCGTCACGCTGCCCGTCGACCACTGGGACCACCGCATATCCGAGCTCTCGGGCGGCCAGATGCAGCGTGTCGCCATCGCGCGCGCCCTCGTCAATGACCCGCCCATCATCCTGGCCGATGAGCCGACGGGAAACCTAGACTCCGCCACTGGAGCGCTTGTGATGGAGACCTTCCATAGGCTCCAGGAGCGCGGCAAAACCATCGTGCTTATCACACACGACCCCGGCATCGCCGCCGAGGCCGACCGTGCCGTGACCATCCGCGACGGTCGCATTCACGACGGCGCGTATATTCCACATGCACCGCGGACCCTGCGCAGCGCCGTAGATAGCCTGCCCATGATTTCCGCCTCCGCCAACCCGCCGAAAGGAGTGGTGGCATGAGCGCCCGCGATCTCATCCAGGAAGCCCTTTACTCGCTCGAAGCCAACAAGGGGCGCAGCCTGCTCACCATCCTGGGCATTGTCATCGGCATCGCCTCGGTTATCGCCATGACTTCGCTCATCGGCGGTATCCAAAACAGCCTGGTTAACAGTCTGGGCCTCAATGCGGCACGCATGGTGCAAATCTATTCGTCGCAAGAACTCACCGAGTCGGACATCGAGAAACTTCAAAAACTGGTGCCGCAGATAGAGCAGATCGGCATTGTCGACAGCGCGTATACCGAGTATAAGACCGGCGATAAAAGCTATACCGTCATGGCACAGGGTGTCGATAGCGACATGCTCGACGCCGTGGGGGCCAGCAAGCTCGTTGCGGGGCGTACCTATTCCCAGGCCGAGTCTCAATCAGGCTCGCGCGTGGCGCTCATCAGCCGCGGCGGCGCCGATCAGCTTTACGGCAACGAACAGGACGCGGTGGGCAAGACTATTAAGGTGTCCAACGGCGAAGTGCAGATTGTAGGCGTGATTGATGGCGGCAGCGACTCCATGGGCTCGCTCACGCTGTATATGCCACGCGAAACCATCTCCGGGCTGTTTAGCGACGAGAATCCTTCATTCCCCAGCGTGACGGCACTTGCCGCCGAGGGCACGGACATGGATGAGCTTTGTAAGACCATCGAGTCCAAGGTGCGCGCGATGAAGGGCATCGAGGAGGAGGATGAGTACGACAGTGTATCGGCGACATCCATGAAAAGCGCCATCGATGCACTCAACTCCTTTATGGGCGCGTTCTCACTCATCATGGGCGCTGTCGCCAGCATCTCGCTGCTTGTCGGCGGTATCGGCATTATGAATATGATGCTCACCAACGTGACTGAGCGCATCCGCGAGATCGGTATTCGCCGTGCCCTGGGCGCCAGTCGTCGCGATATCACCGCGCAGTTTTTAGCCGAGTCTTCGGCATTGTGCATCACCGGCGGTCTGCTGGGTGTCCTGATTGGCTATCTGCTGGCCTGGGCTCTTGCGATGTTTGCCGCAGGATCAGGGGTTCTCGGCGAGCTCGGTGCCAGCGGGCAAATCACACCGAGCTTTTCAATCGCCACGGTGCTGCTGGCCTTCGCCGTCTCCGTCGGCATCGGAGTAATCTTTGGCTTCTACCCCGCTCGCCGCGCGGCAAAACTCGACCCGGTGGAGTGCCTACGCTACCAGTAAGCCACCACCAACAAGTTGCGGTGAATTAGGGACTGAATATGCTATCAAGCAGCAAAAACAGACACTATTTCACCGCAACCTATTGAAGGGCTGCTTGCGCCAGTTCCGGGCTTCGTCCTCGAGCTATTGGCGGATGACGGGCTTGTACGGGTCGAGCTTGCTCAAGGCGCTTCTCCTCGCGGGCGGGAGGGCACGCAGGCGCGGCGAGCGCCTAGCGCGTGAACTCCCGTAAGAGCGCGTCTTCCACTTCCCGAAGCGAAAGGCCCCCGCCTCCCTCGGCGGGACGGGCGACCACGATACAGCGCGCTCCCACGTCGCGCGCGGAGGCGATCTTCTCGGCCGTGCCACCTACGGTTCCCGAGTCCTTGGTCACAAGCCACTGGGCGCCCACCTGCCGAAGCATCGCCTCGTTGAGCTCGCGGGTCCCCGCGTAGCCGTAATTCATGGTGCCGATAAAGCGGGCGGCATCGTCCAGCGTGATGCGTTCATATCCGGGCACATCGATGACGCGGCGGTGGTCCAACGTGGCGTGGAGCACGGCCAGTGCCTCGTTCTTGGCCATATTCACCTCGTCCAGCACACCGAAGCCGCCCAGCCGCGCACAGCGGCAGATGGGACCCTCGCGGAACACCACCTCACCCTTTTGCAGGGTATCCGCGCCGATGAGGGCGGCGGCGTCCACGTTGACGTACATGGACACATCCCACACGGGGCGGCCGAACACGGCGGCCAGGTTCTCCGCCAGCACGTTCTTGCCGGTGGCCTTTGGCCCCGCCAGCAGCAGGTGCTGTCCGCACAGCAGGGCCGCCGCCGCGCTCTCCCAGACCTCCTTGCCGTAGTAGAGACACTGGGGTGCGGGGATGCGCGGCTGCGCCTCCGGCGGCACAGGGTGGGCCTCACGGAAGTGCCGTATCTCCTCCAGCAGCGCCGCGTCTATACCCTCGTCCTGCAATTCCTTCCAAATATCCATGCGTTCGCCCCATTTCACCGTTTTGATGCCCTGATTATATGCCAGACGGGCGTTAAAAGAGCGTTAAGGATGCGGGAAAGCGCGGAAAAGCAGGAGACCGTCTGATGGACGGTCCCCTGCTTCAGGAGAGACGGCTCGCGCCGGATCAAAGCTCTTCGTTGGGCTTGGAAAAGACCTTCTCCGCTTTGCGGGCATGGCTCCGCAGCAGGGAGGCGGCCAGACCGAACACGGCGGCGGGGATCAGCCAGCTCAGGCCCAGATCGTACGGGGGCAGGTTCTCCACCAGGGGGATGGCCACGCCGTTGGCGGTGAGGGTCTGTCTCTTATACACATCTGACGCTGCCGACGAAGCTAGAAGTGTAGA
>USPH01000206.1 GCA_900556515.1 uncultured Collinsella sp. | reverse complement strand
ATGTGGCAGGGCCGCTCCGGTGGGGCGGCCCTTGTCGTCACAATCGAAAGGATGTCATGGCCGAGGTTTGGCGCTTCTTTGCGCATGAGGATGATTTTGCCGATCTGGACGAGGCTGGTGCGTGCGAGCGCCTGGGCCGCGTGCTGTCGTTCCCGACCATCTCGAGTATGGATGCCGAGGCAGTGGACTGGCAGCCGTTCGACGACCTGCGCGCCTATATGCAGCGGGCCTGGCCGCACGTATTTACAGCGGGTAAGGTCGAGCTTGTCGGCCATTCGCTGCTGGTGACGCTTGGCGGTTCCGACCCTACTCTCAAGCCCGTTATGCTCATGGGTCACATGGACGTGGTCCCCGTGGTGCCGGGTACCGAGGACGACTGGACGTACGCCCCCTTTAGCGGGCATGTAGACGACACCTACATTTGGGGTCGCGGCGCCATCGATATGAAAGACCAGGTCGCAGGCATTCTCGAGGCTGTCGAGTATGCGCTGGCGCACGGTTGGCAGCACGAGCGCACGCTGCTCCTGGCCTTTGGCCAGGACGAGGAGACTACGCAGTACGGCGCAGACGCCATCGGCCGCGTGCTCGAGGAGCGCGGCATTGAGCTTGAGTACCTGATCGACGAGGGCGACTACCGCATCGTTCCGGCTGCCGAGTACGGCGCGGGCGAGGGCTGGCTTATACATGCCGATCTCGCGGAGAAGGGCTACGCCGATATCGTGTTGAGGACGCGTAGCGAGGGCGGGCATTCGTCCAATCCCTACGGCGGCACGTCGCTCGAGGTGCTCAGCCGTGCCATCGCCGTAATCTGCGATATCGAGTGGCCGACGCGCGTCACGGACCTGCTTGCCGCGCAGCTTGTCGAGCTGGGGCTCTACACGGCGGATGAGATTGCCGCCAACGGGGGCGCCATTGTCCGCGATTGCCTCGCCAGCAAGAAGCTCTATCCGCTCGTGACCACCACCTGTGCACCGACCCAAATCGAGGGCGGTAGCACTGGTGCTAACGTGATGCCGCAGGATATGTGGGCCAACATTAACTTCCGCATGCTCGAGGGCACGAGCGTGGCCGACGTTGTGGCGCGCTGCCGTGAGGCGGTTGCCGGGGCGGACCTTGCCGGTCGTGTCGAAGTGGAGCTGGGCCCCGGCAGCTCCGAACCCTCGCCGTCCCCGCGCATCGGTGGTCCCGGCCTCGAGGCGGTTCGCTCCATCGCCGCCCGCTATTTCCGCGATCCAAAGGGGACGGAGGAAAACGGATCATCCGAGCCGTTGGCGATTGTGCCCTCGACCGTGATCGGCGCGACCGACGCTGCCAATTACCAGCGTATTTGCCCTGAGTGCATTCGCTTCTCGGCCTTTGTGGTTGATGACGACGAGTGTGATCGCGGCGTCCACGGCACCAACGAGCGCATCACCCGCCGCGCCTACCTCCAGGGCGTGCGCTTCCTCATCGCCCTACTCCATACGCTTTAGAATCCGACAAAGGGACTGTCCCTTTGTCGGATTCCGTGCGGGTTATATGCAGGTTTGCCTGCGCACGCTATCATATATGGGTTAGACCGCAACTATGTACCCCATACGCGAAGGGATGCGCATGTATCTGAAGATCGACATGCTCTAGCTGGACTTACCCCCGCAGCGGCGCCCCGCGCCCCATCAATTCTGCCGATTTTCGCCTTCACGCATATAAAGGAGTCCGTCATGCGCGACAAGCTCGAAAAGATCATCAAGGCCTACGAGGAGCTCGAGAAGAAGCTTTCCGACCCGGCCGTCGCCTCCGATATCAAGGAGTTCACGCGTCTCAACAAGGAGTACGCGCACCAGTCCGACCTCATTGCCGCCTCGCGCGAGTACATCGGCGCGCTCGATGACATCGAGGCTGCCAAGGAAATGCTGCACGATACCACCGATGCCGATGAGAAGGAGATGCTCCAGATGGACATCTCCGAAAACGAGGCCAAGCTTCCCCAGCTCGAGGAAGACATCAAGTACATGCTCATCCCGAGCGACCCCAACGACGACAAGAACACCATCGTCGAGATCCGCTCCGCCGCCGGTGGCGACGAGGCGGCCATCTTCGCCGGCGATCTGTACAAGATGTACCAGCGCTTTTGCGAGTCGCGCGGCTGGAAGACTACCGTGCTCGATTCCAGCCCCAGCGAGGCCGGTGGCTTTAAGTCCATCGAGTTCAAGGTCGAGGGCGACCGCGTCTACTCCGTCATGAAGTTCGAGTCCGGCGTGCACCGCGTCCAGCGCGTTCCCAAGACCGAGTCCCAGGGCCGCATTCAGACCTCCACGGCTACCGTCGCCGTACTTCCCGAGGCCGAGGAGATCGACGTCCAGATCAACCAGTCCGACCTGCGCATCGACACCTACTGCGCCTCCGGCCCTGGCGGTCAGTGCGTTAACACCACCTACTCCGCCGTGCGCATCACCCACCTGCCCACCAACACCGTGGTGCAGTCGCAGGAGCAGCGTTCCCAGATCCAGAACCGCGAGGTCTGCATGCAGATGCTGCGCGCCCGTCTGTACGAGATGGAACTCGAGCGCCAGCAGGCCGAGTTGGGCGCCGAGCGGTCCAGCCAGATCGGCCACGGCAACCGCTCCGAGAAAATTCGCACGTACAACCAGCCGCAGGACCGCGTGACCGACCACCGCGTGGGCTACAACTCCACCTATAACGGCGTGCTGCTGGGCGACGGCCTGTCCGACGTGATTGAGGCCCTGGCCGCTGCGGACCGCGCTGAGAAGCTGGCGCAAGCGGTCTAACGGGGACTGCGGATACGCTCAAAAAAGGGGCAGGCACCTTTTTGAGGACGGCACGAGGCCGCTATAGCTCGAAGTCTCGAAGCCCTTCCGGCGCATGTGCCGCGGAAGGGCTTTGTCGTACACCGACCGCCTCTCAAATAAGTGCCTGTCCCCAATTTGAGGGGTTCGATCGGGTGGGCAGTTCAAGGTTTGCGGGCAATCTCCTGCTCAGAAAGGTGCCTGCCCCCCCCCTTTGAATGCTGGCGAGCGGTTGCTGCGGCGACTTGTTCGGCTGCCGTTTATCCTACTGATACGGGGAGTTTTGGCACGAGGGGCACCGGAAATCGGCGCACACGCTATCATGGGAACGTTGCGACCGCGCGGACATGCGTGTGGAGCGACGCCCCGCCATGCACCCCCCCCTATGGCGCATGCGTGCCGGTCCAACCGGTGCGCCCCGTAACGATCACTCGGCGACGCCCCGCCCATGCGGGACGCAGACCAAGAAGGGTCCACCCCATGCCCCAAAAGAAGAACATGCGCATCAAGCGCGAAACCCCGGAGGCCAAGCCCCAAACCAAGGCGGAGCGCCGCGCGGAGCACAAGGAAAAGATGTCCAAGGGCGCGAAGATCGTGCTCGTGGCCATCGGCTGCGCCGCGATGCTCCTGTCCGTCTCCGCTGCCGCCTGCTCGGGCGTGCTCAAC